>JAJDWM010000194.1 GCA_022825595.1 Bryobacterales bacterium
GACGTCATCACTCGCTGGGGCGCGCCCGACCGGCAGGAAGGCCTGATCGCCACCGGATTCCTCATGCTGGGCCCGAAGATGGTCGGCGAAGACGATCCGGTCAAGCAGAAGATTGACTTCGCCGACGAACAGCTGGCGACCACTTCCCGGGCGTTCCTGGCCCTGACGGTCGACTGCGCCCGCTGCCACGACCACAAGTTCGACCCGATCCGCAGCGAGGACTACTACTCGATGCTGGGAATGTTCACCAGCACGAAGACCGTCTTGTCCTACCGGGTCACATCCAAGCTCAACGCCACGGCCCTGGACGGGCCGGAGCAGGACCGTCGGCTCTCCGAGATCGAGAAGCGCTTCGATTACCACAGCGACTTCGTCACGAACTACAACCGTGCAACCACTCCCCGGCAAGTCGTAGACGCCCAGCAGGGAGCGCTGAGCGACGCACTTGACGATTACTTCGAGATACCCAAGGCAATGGCGGTCAGCGAGGGGGACGTCGAAGACCTCCCCGTGATGATCCGCGGCAGCCATCTCACTCCTGGGGCGCTTTCCCCGAGGCGCTTCCCAGCAGTTCTGGCCGGAGAAGAGCAGCCACCCATCGGTCCGCGAAGCAGCGGTCGGCGCGAGCTCGCAGATTGGCTCGCCGATGGGGCCCACCCTTTGACTGCCCGAGTGATGGTCAACCGCATCTGGAAGTGGCACTTCGGCGAGGGGATCGTACGCACTCCGGACAACTTTGGCACTCTCGGGGACCGACCCGACCATCCGGACTTGCTGGACTGGCTGGCTGCTCGGTTCGTGGAGAGCGGCTGGTCGGTCAAGACCATGCATCGGCTGATCATGGTCTCGGAGACCTATCGGCAGGCGTACCGGCGCTCTACAGAGATGCAGGAAGCCGACCCCGAGAATCGTCTGCTATGGAGGGCCAATCGGCGCCGGATGGAGGCCGAAGCCCTGCGAGACAGCCTGCTGGCCGTCTCCGGACAACTCGACACGGCAGTGGGAGGCAAGACACTGCCCCATAAGAACTTCACGAATCTCAATGCGAATGCCTATTCGCGGGACCCTGAGCTCTACGCTTCGAGACGCCGCAGCATGTACCTACCTGTTCTGCGCAGCGCTCTCTACGAAGTGTTTTCCGCGTTCGACTTCGCCAACCCGTCGACGGCGAACGGCAGGCGAGCCTCGACAATGGTCGCGCCCCAAGCGCTCTTCATGATGAACTCCGATCTTGTGGAGGAGGCATCCAAACACCTCACCGAGCGGGTGCTGCGCGAGGCACCCGAGAATGACCGACACAGGATAGAGCTGGTCCACAGAATCGCTTACTCGCGATCGCCTGAGCCCCGCGAGACAGCGGAGTGGGTGGATTTCCTGAGCCGCTACTCTGAGGCGGCTGGTAGCCGAGACGCGGCCTGGCACGGACTCTGCCGGGTCATACTGTCCTCGAACGAGTTCCTCTACGTGCTATGAGGCCAACCATGCGAATCCCCCTGCCGCGCAAGATTTCCAGGCGCCAGTCCCTGCAGCAAATGGGCGCCGGTTTTGGCGCACTGGCCCTGCAGGCCCTGCTTGCGGACGAGGCCTACGGAACCAGCCCACTGGCGGTTCGCGAACCGCACTTTGCCCCGCGAGCGAAGCGCGTGATCATGCTGTTCATGTTCGGCGGCCCGTCGCACATCGACACATTCGATCCAAAGCCGGTCCTCAACCGCGAGCACGGCAATCCCCTGCCCTTCGCCAAGCCCCGCGTGATCTCGTTTCCGCGGCGTGGGGGCAACCTGATCGGCTCGCCGTTCTCCTTCCGCCGGCACGGCGAGAGCGGCGCCGAGGTCAGCGAGCTCTTCCCGAATGTGGCCGGGATCGTCGACGAGCTCGCGATCGTGCGCTCGGTGCACTGCACGAATCCACGCCACGGCGGTGCCGTCCTCGAATGGCACACCGGCAGCGACACCTTCATCCGCCCGGCGATGGGATCGTGGCTGACGTACGGGCTCGGTTCGGAGAACCAGAACGTGCCCGGCTACATTACGATCTGCCAGGCGCTGGCCGAAGGCGGGGCCAACAACTTCGGTTCAGCGTTCCTGCCGGCTGCCCATCAGGGAACGCCTCTGGGCTATGGCAACGTCAAGGCCCGCGATGCCGGCTTCCCGTTCATCGGGGACGGCAAGCGCGCGGAGCTACAACGCTTGGAGCTGGACATGCTGTCCAAGGTCTCGAGCCTGCAGACGCAGCGCAGCGGCCCGGACAGCGAGCTTGAGAGCCGCATCGCGACGTTCGAGCTGGCCTTTCGCATGCAAACGGCAGCGCCCAGGCTGCAGGACATCTCCTCAGAGTCCGACGCCACCTGCGCGCTGTACGGTATCGACGACCCGCTGACCGACGACTTCGGCCGGCAGTGCCTGATGGCCCGCCGCTTCAGCGAGGCAGGTGTCCGGTTCGTGCAGTGCAACAGCAACGGATGGGACCACCACTTCGATCTGGAAAACCAGCTCAGGGAAATGTGCGCCAAGGTCGACAAACCGATCACCGCGCTGATCAAGGACCTCAAGGGCCGCGGACTGCTGGACGAGACTCTTGTCATCTGGGGCGGCGAATTCGGGCGTACGCCGACCGCCGAGAATGCCAACGGGCGAGACCACAACCCGCACGGATTCACCATGTGGCTTGCTGGCGGTGGCGTGCGTCGAGGGATCACCTACGGGCGAACGGACGAGTATGGGTACTACGCCGTCGAGAAGAAGGTCCACTTCCACGATCTCCACGCCACGGTCCTGCACCTGCTCGGCCTAGACCACAAGCGGCTGACGTACCGTCACGCCGGACGCGACTTCCGACTGACGGACGTGCACGGCGAAGTGGTTTCCGGATTGCTCGCGTAGACCGTCTGCGGGCCTGACCGGCGCCTTGCGCGTAAGCGCTATCGGCGCAGGTCGGCGGCCGACGGAGGCGGCGGGCGTGGTGACTCCGACCTGGCATGGCCATCTTCATGGCGCAGACGGCTTGGTACGGATCCAGGCGGGCCCTCTCTGGCGAGTAGAATCGAGTGGGACGGAGGCCCCATCAGATGGACGCGACTGGTTCGGAAAGCGCCGGCCCAATGTCCAGGACGGAGTGGTTGGTGGAAGCCGCCGCCCTCGGGATCCTGCTCTTCTGGCTCTGTTACTTGGCAGTCAACTGGTCCAGTCTGCCGGAAGAAGTGCCCACAAGATTCGATTTCAGTGGGAATCCAAAGGCATTTGGGTCCCGATCGGTCCTTTGGGTCCTTGCGGGCGTGAGGTCTCTCGTCTTTGTTGCGCTCACGGCGGGCAGCCGGCTGACCCGATTCCACAGCTTTCCGGTTGAAGTGACGCCGGAAAACGCATCCGAGCTCTACGCGTTCTCTCGGAGGTTCATCAATCTCTCAAAACTGGTAGTGATCGCTACGTTTGGATATGTCGAGTGGAAGATGGTTCAGACAGCACGGGGAAACGCAGAGGGCCTGGCACCTTGGTTCATACCGATACTGATCGCTGGCATGCTCGCGTTGGCGCTCTACCCGGTCTTCCGGCTTCGGCGCAACTAGCGAGACTATCGCCGTAACCAAAACATGGATTCGAACTGTCTGAATAGAGTCAGTGTCCCGGCTTGCGGTTAGGAAGGATGACGCGCTAGGCCCAGAATCCTCCGGGATTCCGACACTGAACTCCACAGTACCTGCGGAGGGGTCGGGCAACCGGCGTCCCGTGATGATATTTCCGCAACGACAACATGCGCATGCGCCCCGGGTGCCGGGGAGGCGGCAAGGGAGATGCAGCCGGTGCGGGTTGTCGCGGCGCAGCGGCGGTGGCAGAGTGCAATGTCGTCGGCAACAGGGAAGAAGGCCCACGGGCCAAGGCGGAGCCCACTACTTCGTTGCCCCTCGATTCGAAGATGGCGGCATGCGCTGGCCATCATGCCTGCCTCCCGGGAACGCCCTTGACGGCAGGGCTTGGCCTGCCCATGGATTGGCTCCGTCCCGGCCATACGGACCGATCGGCGAAACCAATCGGGCACAGCGCTAAATCGGAGCGAACGCGGACAAACCGCAGAGCTGCTGGCAGAATGTGGAGCGCCATTTCGCAAATCCTGAGGAGTACTGGCAGCGACAAGCGGAACATGTACCATCCACTGCCCGGTCAAGTCTGTCACATGCAGAGGCTGAAGGCAGGCCCATTGCTCCCGTCGGCAGTGGCGAGTTGCTTCTTCTTGCGGCCCATGACGGCGAAGCGGGCTTGGTTGGCGACCGCCTCGTCGTCCTTGTTCGCTAGATCGTCGGCGAACAGGTCAGGGTGGACCGACCCCAGCGTTCGCTCTAGCCAGACATAGAAGAAGTCCGACAACTCGCCATACATGACATTGTCGTAGTATGGCGGGTCGGTGAGCACTAGGTCGATACCGCCGTCCGGGATGTGCGAGAGGTCGGAGGCCGACGTGCGCGTCACCTTGGCGGGACTGGAATGTCGAGCTGTTTGAATAGCCGGCGAGCGGGTTCAGCGAGGCGGGCGATTCTCGCGTAGGCGTCGCAGACCTGATCGAGTGCCCACGGAAAGAGATTCCGCGAGGCGTCGAACTCACCGTAAGTCCACTTGAAGGAGAAGTCGTGGCGGTCGAAGACACCACGGATCTTAGTTGAGGTCGCGTGCCAACCAGCAAGGTACGAGTTGTAGTTCACGGCCTTTCTCAGTACCATTCCGAGGCACGTAACGATCGCCTTGGCCCGGTCCTTGGGAAGGTCCCTCTGGATGTCGGGGACCAGATCGTGAAGCGCTTCGACGTAGGAGGACAGCGCGAGCAACTGCCGCGGCGAGAATATGTCTGACCAGGCGTACATTCCGTAGCGACGGGGCTCGTCGCTCTTGAATCCGGATGGAATCGCCTCACCCGGTACCCAGCCGCGGGCGTCCCACAAGGGGAACTAACGGGCCAGCTCCTCCTCTGCCTGCTCGATGGCCTCCATGTCGTCGTCGTTTGGCGGCCGGTAGCCGAAGCCTCCACGCGACTTCTTGACGGCGACGCAGTACATCTGCGAGGCCATGCGACCGGCCTGCGCCTCCGCCTTTATGCAGTCGCCCTCAATCGCTTGGTCGTTGGCCCACGGTGAGCGACTCCTGCCGCGCCGGACAGTACCGTGTACGAGATCGAAGGCGTCCGGTCCGAACCCTTCCTCGATCTCGACGAGCCGGAAGCGGGCCCGAGAGTAGTCCTCCTCGAAGGACGGCAGGACGGCCTTGCCGCTCGCGCCTGAGCGGACCAGCCACCAGTTCGGAGCGAGCGGGACGGGCTTCGCTGTGTAGGGGCAGGCCACCGTGCGCGCCCAGATGTAGGCCTCCGCATCAACGGACGAGAACAGTGGACGCAACTGCTTCTGAAGCTGGTCGACAAGGCAGTTCCCGTACTTCCGAACATCGTCCTCTAGCGATTTTCCGAATGCGAAGGAGTGGTCAAGCGTGCCCCGGGGAATCGAGCACGCGACAGGGTTCAGTTCGACCGCGTGTATCTCGAAGCCGTAGCGTGAACGCTCGAAGGGGATCGAACCGCCGCCGGCAAAAGGATTGAGTACGGTAAGTTCCGGCTTCCCCCAAGCGTACTTGAGTAGGTGCCGGAGCGACTCCAGCATCTCCGACGAAGGACTTACCGTGAAAGCGCGATCATGCGTGAAGGGACTACTGATCCATTGTCTCGATTCGCGCGCGCGCCAACTTTGCTCTCGCCGCCACCGGTTCCCTGAGAATGCCGCAGAGTTCGACGAACCACTCTTGATATTCCTCGGCTAACTGGAACGGCAACTCCCTCTCTTTCAAGAATCGGGCCAGACTCTCGCTCCACGTCAGCAGCACGCTCGCCGGAAGCGCCGCCCGGCTCGCGAGCAGCGGCCGCCGCGCCCACCAGACATGGAGGAAGTAGAGGGGCGGAAGTGCGCTCGACGCGCCCCGCTCCCGCATGGAATCGCACCCGATCGTTTCGATGGGCAACCAGTCCTCAATCTGTATTCGCGTCTTGATGGAGACGGTGCGGAGTTTTTCAAGCGCGATCGATTTCGGTGAGAGTAACGGTTTTGCCGCGCTTCACCGCCCGCACAAGAACTTCTGAGTGCCATAGCGGACGTACAATGTCGTCCATCATTTCAGGTAGGACCTTCACCTTGTGTTCAGCATCGTCTGCGGAAACGATCCTGATTTCGTTGCTCCTACTGCGCGCATCCGCAAAAAGCAGAGTGCCGGAGATCAGGACGATGTGTTCCTCAGGACTGGACTGATTTGCAGCGGAAGAATGGACATCTTTCTTAGAACGAATGAATCCAACTTTGCGAGGACCTTCAACCCCATGAGTCGTGAATCCGACCTGCTTTATTCTCGTACCATCAGGGGCGATCTGCTTCGCTAGTTCGAGGGCGTTTCGACGGTATGATTCATTCGGAATCAGTTCTTCAAGCTGATGCTCAACCGATGCGTTCACTTTCTCGACAATCGTCATGAAATCGTCAATCACCTCTGGGATTTCCGGCAGGGAAAGAGCCCCCGGAATGTGCGATTGACGACTACCAAGACGGATGGATACCGAAAAACTTGCCGCCCTCGGCAAGGAGACATGCGGATTCAGGTAGTTCCTAATTGTGGCATCCGGAGGCCCATTGTGCCGGAATGGTCTTTCCGCCCTTCTCTCAGTGATGCGCGTGAGCATCTTGAGTGTATCATCCATCCGGGCGCGATAAGCCGGCCATTCGGTAATGCCCGAGCCTACTCCAGGGCCTGACAGAGTCATCTCGATCTCGTTGTCGTCAAGGACAAGTCCTCGACTGTGCAGATGCCGGCCAAAATTCGCCTGTTCCCAGACTTCACGCAGTTCGTCAGCGATCTCAGGCGGAGGATCCTCCGCAAGTCCGGCAGACGCGATTTGCTCCGAGAGTCGAGTATCATCACACTCCAGAGCGAGCCACGCAGCGCTCCGACGCATGACTGCGAGGGTCAGAGGGGTTGGATTCTTGAGGGCGTCCAATGCTGTCAACTCGCTCTCGAGGGCCCGCCTGTACAGCCGCCTAGCTTCGTCCAGATTGCCAGCTGCCCTTGATCGATCCGCAAGGAATGCAAGGTCCATCGACTGATCGTGAGCGGCACGTGACTCATTCATGTTGTCGCTACCCTAGCGGTCGGACGCCCGAATTCAACGATGATTGCATAGCCGGAAACTGCCGATCCACCACGGTGCATTTGACTGAGCTTCTGGCGCACACGCCGAGTGATATCAGCAGGAGATCCTTTGCGAATACCGGACACCTCCAGACGGACTTTGTCGCGTATCGGGTCGCCGTCGATGTCTGGTCCGAGCCAGTAGTCGAAACCCGTGCCATGGCGGGACCGGCTTGTTGTCACATAGCCGAGTAACCGGCGGGCCAGCAGAAGGGCGACACCCGCCGCCCCGCTTTCCGTAGCGTCTATTTCATTGCACCACGTGCGACGTGCTTGCTCGTTTGGAGGCTCCCAGTGCAGCGGATGCCTACCGGTTATCGGACCAGTGACAAGAAGTTCAACGCCGGATTCGTGCTGTTGGGACTCCAGACACACTGCACCCGCCTGGGCGAGAGAGCCCCCGACTTCCGGACTCAGGCCAATCATAGTGCCATCACCCAAGTCACGGAGATCGAGAACATGCTCATGGTGTCGCTCACTCATCCGAGACCATTATCCGCAGTGCGCAGCGAACCCGACTCTGTTCCGTTCCGGTCGTCACCTTGCTGAACCAATAATACGCTTCCTCACACACCACCGAGGACATCACCCGCACCACCTCCTTGATGCGGCGATGTATCCGGAGCGGTTTCAGTGCCGCGAAGAGCAGCCCCAGCCGCACCGCTTCCTCTTCCGCAATCCGGAACGGGGCGCGGCGCTTGGCAGTGAGGTCCGTCGATCGGTATCCCGCGCGGCGGATCGCGGCGAGCACCTGATCTAAGATACCAACGAGCGGATCTCCCCACAAACGCACAACCAACTCTCCAGGCAAATTCAATGATCGTCTAGCGGAGCGTGGACTGGGTGTTTGAAGGGGCGTCGAATTGACCGGACTGGTTCTGGTTGGTCACTGCGCAGGTCCGCTGGGAGCCTCTGCGAGGTCTCTGGCGGGTCTCGGGGACCTCGTGGCAGGGCTTATGCCCTCACTCTGGGCCCGGCGGGCAACAGTTCTGCTTGGGAACCGCCCAGACGGCCTTTCGTGACGCTGCGCTCGAGCGCGTTTCGCGGCTTCAGCGCTTCAGCCGGGACAAGCTCCCAAGCATGCGAACACGCTGTTCGGCGCAAGGTGGAACTGATTCATGCGGCGCTGGATGTTCTCGACCCTCAGCTTGCGCATGATCGAGAGCGCTAGATTCGCGAATGCCGCCATCACCCGCGGCAGCGCACCCTTGCGCAGCCGCGAGGCATCTTCCCGCAGTGCGCCGTCGCACACGCGATGCACGCCGTTTTTCACAGCCCCCCAGTAACCGCGGTTGAGCTCCGGCGGCCGCTCGCTGCTCGCCTGCTCCGGCGGCAGGTCCGTGACCAGATAGACGATCTCCGTCTTGCGCTTCTCGCCTGTCTTCTTGTACTTCGCATCGCGCGTCACCTTCGCCACGAAGCGCGCCCGGGGAAATCCAGCCACTGCGGGCAGCGCCCGATATCGCCCGAGCGCACGATCTGACGACACTCAACGCGTCCGTGGCCCGAGTCCCAATCGACCACATCGGGCCCCATCCCGCTGAAGTACTCCGCGAGTTGCTCGTGCAGTTTAGGCTGGTTGCCCCGCACGGTCAGCAGGTAGTGGCAGCCCTGGTTGATGATGTGCTGGGCGGTCTCCCGGTTCGTGTGCAGTGCGTCCGCCACGTAGCAGGCTCCCTTGAGGTTCAGGGTGTCGTGTGGACCAGTTCTTGTGCCGCGCTAAGTCTGTGGCTGTCGGCGGTCGCCTCACGCGTCTCATTTCTTGGGGGTTTTCGGATCCCTAGGCCTTCAGCCCTGCCCGTTTGGAGGGCGGAACTTCACCGCCATTTGAATCGGTCGGCTAGTTCCGAAACAGCCCCCTCAGCGACGATCGCACCATCCTCAAAGAACACCGCCCGATCAGCCAGGGCCGCGGCGAAATCCACCTCGTGGGTCACCAAGACCTTGGACTGAGGGAGCGAGCCGAGCGTTCTGACCAGCGCCCGCTTGGCGGGGGGGTCGAGGAATGTGGCCGGCTCATCGAGCAGCAGAATCTCGGGGTTCGTGGCCAAGACCCCCGCCAGAGCCGCGCGACGGCGCTCTCCGGCGCTGAGATTGTGCGGGGGCAGTCTGCGCTGACCGTTCAGGCCGACCTGCTCGAGGCTCCACTCGACGCGCTCCCGAACGACCTCCGCCGGCAACCCGAGATTGAGCGGGCCAAATGCCACATCGTCCTCGACCGTAGGCATGAAGATCTGGTCGTCCGCGTCCTGGAACAGCATCCCGACGCGCTGGCGGATCCGTCCCAGATTCGCCGCAATGACCGGCAGGCCGCAGACCCGAACCGACCCTTCGCCGCTCAGCAGCCCGACGAGATGGTTCAGGAACGTGGTCTTGCCCGACCCGTTCGCGCCCAGCACCGCGACAGTCTCCGAGCGGTGCAGCCTGAAGTTGACACCGCGCAGCGCTTGGGCGCCACCCGGATAGCGGAACGCCAAGTCCCGCACTTCAATCAACAGGTCGCCCACTGCTGCCCATTGTATGGACTCGCGACGGGATGGTGAAGGCTGGCTAAGAGCGGAGCCGCCTCGTTGCTGCACCCGACCCGGACTCGAATACAATGCACGGAGACATGAGATCCCTCGCGGCACTCGGCTTCCTGCTCGCCTCGGCTCTGCCAGGGGCGACGGACAAGCCCAACATCCTGTTCGTCTTCACGGACGACCACGCCTACCAGGCGATCAGCGCCTACGGGTCGATGATCAACCACACACCCAACATCGACCGGATTGCCAGAGAGGGAATCCGCTTCGACCGGGCGCTGGTCACGAATTCGATCTGTGCGCCGAGCCGGGCCGTGATCCTGACGGGCAAGTACAGCCACCTCAACGGGGTGCTCGACAACAGGCTGAGGTTCGACGGCTCCCAGCAGACGTTCCCCAAGCTGCTGCAGGCCGCCGGGTACCAGACCGCGATCTTCGGCAAGTGGCACCTCAAGACAGCGCCGACTGGCTTCGACGCTTGGGAGGTGCTCCCGGGCCAAGGCGCCTACTACAACCCGGACATGCGGGTAGGCCCTGACGACGAGCGCCGGCGGCACGAAGGCTACACCACGGACATCATCACGGACCTGTCGCTGGAGTGGCTGCGCGAGGGCCGCGACCAGGACAAGCCGTTCCTGCTGATGAGCCAGCACAAGGCGCCGCACCGCAACTGGATGCCCGGCCCCGAACATCTCACGCTGTACGACGGCCAGCACATATGGGAGCCTCCCACGCTATTCGACGACTACTCCGGACGGGCGTCACCGGCCGCAAAGAACCGCATGGAGATCGGCCGCCACATGGTCTCGGCGCACGACCTGAAGATCAATCCGCCGCCCGGAACGCCCGAAGACGACAGGGTCCTGCGCCAGTGGATGAACAGCTACGGAAGGCTCAACCCGGCCCAGAAGGCTATCTGGGACGCTGTCTACGAGCCCAAGAACAAGGCCTTCCTGGAAGCGAACCTGCAGGGCAAGGACCTGATCCGCTGGAAGTACCAGCGATACATCAAGGACTACCTCCGCTGCATCGCGTCCGTCGACGACAACATCGGACGGCTGCTGCGCTACCTGGACGAGACGGGCCTCGCCGAGAACACCGTGGTGGTGTACAGCTCCGACCAAGGCTTCTATCTGGGAGAGCACGGCTGGTTCGATAAGCGCTGGATGTACCGCGAGTCGCTGCGCACGCCGCTTGTGGCGCGCTGGCCCGGCGAGATCGAACCAGGCTCCACCAGCCGGGCTCTGGTGTCCAACCTGGACTTCGCGGAGACATTCCTTGAGATTGCCGGTGTGGACGTGCCGCCCGACATGCAAGGGCGCAGCTTGGTCCCGTTGATGCAGGGGAACCCCCCGGGCAACTGGCGGACTTCGTTCTACTACCACTACTACGAGAGCCAAACAGCCCACGGAGTGCCCGCGCACGAGGGCGTCCGCACCGAGAGGCACAAGCTGATCCGCTTCTACGAGAGCGACGAATGGGAGCTGTACGACCTAGATCGGAATCCGGAGGAGACCGACAGCATCTACGGTGATCGCGGTACGGAAGAGGTCACCGCGAAGCTGAAGGCTGAGCTGGCACGGCTGCGCAAGGCCTACGGAGTCACGGAACCGCCACAGTGAGCCCCGCCGTGACGGGCTAGTCGCCTCCAATTCGCCAACCGTTCGCAGGCTCCGCTGCGCTTTGGAGGTGCAAGCCAAGATTCGCGGCTCCACCGGGTTAGGAACCGGTAGAGCAGCGCTCGGTTGATCATCGGGCTGTCAGTCCTTAGCAGCCCGTTCCACCCAAGGAGCGAGCAATTCTGGGGCTGGCTCATTCTCCGCGGCCCGGCCGCGACGGGCACGCGCTGGCCGCCGAGAACTCACCGACGGGCCACGGGGCACTGCCCGGAGCTCGGCCAGCAGCTCTTCTACTACCTCCGGGTGGGCTTGTGCCAGATCCTCCGACTCCTCCGGGTCTTCCATGATCCGAAACAGCAGCGTCTGGGACTCCTGCGCACCGCGTCGCGTGAATTGGACGAGCTTCCAAGGCCCCTGGAACACGGCATAGTTTCCGTCAACTCCGATCACAGTTGACCGTCGCTCGACCGCCGTCCCGGTTTCCCCAATCGCTTTCCAAAGGTCCAGCCCGTCGAGCGCCTCAGTGTTCTTTGGCGGAATTCCCAGCGCCGTCGTCAGCGTCGGAAACCAGTCCATCGCGGTGAAGATCTGCTCGAACTGCCGTCCACCGTTCAGAACACCAGGCCAATGGACCACGGCAGGCACGCGGATTCCCCCCTCAAAGGCCGAACCCTTCGCCCCTCGGAAGGGGCGATTGCTCGCGCCGAGGTTTCTGGCGCCGCCGTTGTCGCTGGCCCACACGAGCAGGGTGTCGCGGTCGATGCCCGCCTCCGCGAGCGCCGCGAGCACTCGGCCGATGCCATCGTCCATCGCACTGACCATGGCCGCGTAGACCTGCCGCTGCGGCCGCTGGATGTCCGGGTGGCGGCGAATCTGTTCCTCCGTCGCTTGCAGAGGGGAGTGGGGAGCGTTGAACGACAGGTACAGGAAGAACGGTCGGGACGGATCGCGAGCCTCGATCAGCCGGACCGCTTCGGCGGCGATCAGGTCGGTGGAGTAGCCATCCTCGTGCAGGGCGACGCCATTCCGATGCCAGTCCAGGCCGTTCTGCCACACATGCGTGAAGTAGTCGATCGATGGGCCCAGATGCCCGTAGGAATGATCAAACCCGCGCCGGTAGGGATGCGCAGCGACCCGGTCGATCCCCAAGTGCCACTTTCCTGCCAGGAATGTCTGGTAGCCAGCGTCGCCGAGAGTCTCGGACAAGAGGTGCTCCGAGAGCGGCAGGACGCCCCGGGGCCCGATCGGCGTGTCGACACCCAGCCGGATTGGTGAACGTCCGGTCAGGAATGCGGCCCGCGTCGGACTGCACAGCGGGAAGGCGTAGTAGCGGTCAAGGCGCACGCCATCCTTCGCCAAGACATCGATGTTCGGCGTGCGGATCTCGCTTCCGTGGTAGCCGACGTCATTCCAGCCGAGGTCGTCGGCCATGATGTAGACGAGATTGGGCTGGGCCGATTGAGCGGCGCCGGTCGTCACGAGGCAACCCACCGCCCCCAACATGCACGCGAGCCCGACCGCAAACCCCCGCAGCCGACCTGCCCCAAGGTCGGCGGGGGTCCGGTATGGCCTTGGCGGCGGAATTCCCTGACCCAAGCAGGCTTGCAGAACATCACCCACCATCGACACGCACCTCCGTTTGAGAAACCAGACGCCGCATCACCTGCAAGCCCCGGCCTTCGGCGACGCCCCCGTCAAAGTCAATGCCGTCGAGGAGCGTTCCGAGTGAGCGTGTGACCGTCACTCCGATGCCGCCTACGATTGAGCGCCGCTCCACCGGACCCTTCGCATCTTGCAACGCGCGGAACTCGCCGTACGCGCCGGCGGACCGCAGCTCAAACGGTGTCCCTATTGAGCCTTCCGCCCTGCGCCACGTGCCCGAAAGCCACAAAGCCGCGGCTCCCGGGACTGTGCCCTTCCCGCGAGCAATCAAGTAGTGCGCACTGCAGTATTCGGGATCCGTGACCACCCGGGACTCGAGGAACATGGATTGCGGCCGCGCCAGATCCTCGGTGTAGGACCGCGAGATCTTGGACTCGCTAGGGACAAGGCTGCTATGGCCCGCCATCGCCGTGGGAAGCGTGAGCAAGGCCGGGAGCAGCGAGGCCCGGCGCCCCGGGACGGGGACATGGCAAGGCACGAGCTCTAGGTTCCTCGTGACCAATCCTCCGGCCTCCACATGCACGTGGTATCCCAGATCAGTGACCGTGGACCAGCCTCCGGATTTCGACTTCCGGGCTCGGCCCCACTCCCAATCGAGCGTGTAGCCGACCTGCGAACGCAAGATCGGATCGCCGTCGTTTACGCGGCTGTCCAGCAGGATGTCCGCCCCAATGGGCTGGCCAGCCACAGCCCACGTCGAGTGGTCGTTCGTGCTGAATTCGACTTCAAGGCGATTGATGCCCTCACGCAGGTTTGCGCGCGGGACGTGGTGCCACGGCGAATACAATCGGGCGACCTTCTGCCCATTGAGGTACAGGTGGGCGTGGCCCTCGTTCGCGACATTGGCCGTGTCGACGCGCTCGGGAGTGAATCGGAAGTCACGGGTCTCGAGAAAAAGGTTGAAGCCGTCCATCAAGTCCGAGTGCATGTGCACACGCATGAACGGGACCGGCTCGCCGGCAGGATGCTCGAGGAGCGGATGCTGCGAGTGGTCCACTGCCGGCAGCAGGGGATCCTGGGGCCAGGCGGCAATTCCGCCGAAGATCGCTGTCGCGCCAAGCGCGACGCGCGTCAGCCGCACTTGTTGTCGTCGCAGGGGCGAAAGCAGAGGACCTTGTGGTCGGGTGTGAGCGTGCAGCCGACGGCGTCCTCCTCGCTCTGACCGCAGCGGAAGAAGCACTCCGGCTCCTCTGGCGGCGCCAGATTCGGGCGCTGCCGTCTGGGCCGTTGCTGGCGACCAAGGGCCTCAGTAAGGCTCCCCTGCTCGACACCGAGTGCGCGGGCCGACGCGGCGAGGTTGACCGGCTTTAGGTTGCCCGGCTCGGCCCGCAGAGCCTTGGCCACATCATCACTGGCCAAACCCAAGGCCTCGGCAGCAGCCGTCACTTCGGACTGAGATGGACGCGGCGTGCGACCGGGCCCGCCCCCTCTCGGCCGCCTTGCTGCGGGCGGCCTCGCGGCGGCGGGTGGCCGCTGGCCCTGGGTCAGGTTCGGCCGCGGGGCGCCCGGTCGGGCCTGTGGCATCGGCGTCCCCGAATAGCAGCCCAAGATGTAGGGCCAAGTCTCGGTCGCGTGGTAGTGGTAGTCCCCATCTGGACCGGCGTGCCCATTGCACATGTCGAGGTACTCGGGGCCCTCCTTCTCGACGTAGTCGTACGCGTCCCATGCGTCCTGGTGGGGTTCCCGGACTTGTTCCCAGCTGCTGCGGAACCGGACAACCCTTGAGCAGTCGGCGTCGACGCAGCCCCACGGGCCCCGGATCGGGATTCCGTCAAAGCCGAATCCAAGGATCGGGGATGGCTCACCCGGCCGGACACCTGTGCTGAGGCACTTCTGGACCAGTGCGTGGTAGTGGTACTCCTGAGCCGTGTGGCCCATGCACGCGTCCATGATCGAATTGAAAATCGGATCCCCGAACTGTTCTTCGACTGGAACGCCACCTTCGTTCGGGCCAAAGATCGCCATCCCGTTCACGGCAAAGCCGAGCGAGCCCAGCAGCGGGATTGGCGTCTTCTCGTCCGCAAGCTGGGGCCTTGCCGGAACGCGGAACTCGTTGTCTCGCTCCACCAGCGGATTGGGCGTGACCTGCACAAACTCGTAGTGCGGAATGCCGTTCGAGCGCACCACGAGCTGGTCGCCTTCGCAGCTCGCTTCCACGCTAGGTTTGGGATAAGCCGGCCCAGCGCCTGGAGAGTCAGAAACGTCAAGCATTGCGTCGGCCATGCATGGCCCGTCCTGCGCCCACGCACCAGAGACCAACAACGCGATTACGGGAAGGGTCTTGAGTGTCATCCTGTCTTCCCATGCATCATACGACGCGCGGTCCGCGCCAAGCGGCACGGACTGCCACTGTTGCCCAAGGATCCGGCTTGCCCGGTCCCGGTGCCGATGCTCGCCTATCTTGAACGGCCAGCCCGGCTTGACGGTGTTCTGGTCGTCGAAGTCGATGTTCGACTGCCAGAGCGCGATCCGTACGCGCCACTGGTCCGCGATGACGGCGAAGAGGCCGGGCGGGTGGATCCTATGCGCGATCCGCTCCCGTAGCCGGTACTCGGCCGGGGCCCGATGGCACTTCCGCTTTGGGACGGACCGATCCTGCTCCCGCTCCCGGATGTCGATCGGCTGGTGCCATAACGCGGCGTGCTCCCTGACCTTCCCGCGGTGGTCGGCGACGAGCCCAGACGGGACGTCGATGTCGGCGGCGTCCGGGTGCCTCCGTAGGTCGATCTGGTGGACCTGCTTGGCTCACTGCGAGTTCTGGACCCTCCACTGGTCCGAGACGACGGCGAAGGTGTCGGGCGACCGGACCCTATGCGCGATGCGTTCCCGTAGCTGGATGTCGTTCGGGACCGCGACCCGATGGTGGTTCTGCCCGAGGGGGCTCCGGTCCTGCTCTGGCTTCCATACGTGGATCGGCTGCTGCCATAACTCGAATTGCTCCTGGGCCCTCCCGTAGTCGTTGGCCGGGAGCCTGAGCGGGAAGACGGGCTGGCAGACGGGCGAGTGCCCCCGGATGTCGATTCTGACTTGCGCCGAGAACTGGTTCCCGCCGTAGGCGATCTCCGGGATGGGCCGCTCTGTCCTGGCCAACCATGGGCCGTCCCGCTCGGGGAGCCTCGACCGCTGGGACGGGAAGACGGCACATTGATCCGCGAACTGGTCCTGGGCGTATAGGTGCTGAAGCGCTCCGATCGACCGCTCGAAGTTGTGGAGCGGCGTGTTTGGCCCGACCCGGCTTGCGGTCCGATCCCCGACGGACTGCCGTAGCGGGAGCGCGACGAAGAATCGCCTGCGCTACCTGCCGGCGGACGCGACAGCGTCGAGGGCCGCGATGTGCGTGACGCAGTCCGACCGCGATTCCCTGAGGTTGGCTGTCGAGTGCTCGTTGCCGCGGCGTCGGCCGGGGACTGGTTGCGGGTGGCACCCTGGGACGGTCCCCGCGGTGTGCCTGTCGCCCTACTCGCGGGACTGTTCCGCGTTGCGTTGGGCCGCGAGGTCGGATTGTTGGCTCCTCTCGTGGAACCGACGCGAGAAGCTCGATTGCCGATCGTGCCTGAAACCGCTGGCCTGCCCGCTCCCACACGCGATCCCAGCCTCGGGACAACTGCTGGCCCAAGGTCGGTTCTTGGGACGCTGGGCGCGCCCGCCTTCGACGGTCTCGCCGTTCTCCGGTTGGCAGTGGTGGATGGAGACCGGACTTG
>JAJDWM010000378.1 GCA_022825595.1 Bryobacterales bacterium
ACGTGCCACGATACATTTTCCACGTGACCGGGCACTCCAAGCTCATCGAGCGCTTCGTGGAGCTCGACCGCCACCACCGACTGGGCCGCTGAACCAGAATGAGGTCCGAGGCTTGCGATCCCGCCCGCAGAGGACTGCCGCGCCGACTGCCGTCCTGACGCACGAGAGGCATCATGCGAACGCGGAGCGGAGAGACGGTGGGAGGTCCCTGGTCAGCCTGGAGTCCGTCACATGCCAACTCGGGCTGGTCGCCACGAGAGCCCCGGGCCGAGAATCGCTAGATCATCGCCCTTTGTCCTAGCTTCACGGACAGCGCGTCGGCGTGCGCATCGCCCCATCTCGCGAGCCGCTCCGCGAGTCGCTGCGCGACATCCGGACAGTCTGCTAAGAGGTTCGCCGTCTCGCCCGGATCGCTGCTCATGTCGTACAGCTCGTCAACCCGCTTCTGCGGCCTGGCAGGGAAGTCGCGCAGAATCAGCTTCCACCGCTCGGTGCGCAGTGCGCGCTCCTCATACGGAATCCCGTCGATCCCCCTTTGGGCGATGTTCTGGATGACGATTTCCCGCCGCCATTCGTCGCGGTCGCCCAGCAGGTCGGGGATGAGGCTGCGGTCGGAGAACTCCTCGCCAAGCCGTCCGCAGAGACCGGCAGCATGCATGATGGTCGGCATCAGATCGACCGATCTGACCCCGGACTGCCAGCTAAACCCGGACGGGAGGACTCTCGGATAGTGCATGATCAGCGGAAGGCGGGCGGCTTCGTCGTACGCGATGCTCATCCCGGCGACCATTCCGGGGCGATCAATCCACGTTTTGCCATGCTCGATCGTGAGGATGATGAATGTGTTGCCGAGCACGTTGTTGCGCTGTAGGGCGTCGACCATCCGTCAGATCTCCTCGTCAAGCGCAACGACCGAAGCATAGTACGCCTCGTGTTCAACATTCTTGCCTTGATACGGTTTGTGGAACCTCTTCGGCGGATTGTTCGGTTCGTGCGGCGAGTAGTAGGACTGGTAGAGGGAGAAGGGCCGGTCGGCGTTCTCCTCGATGAACTCGACGGCGAGGTCGGTCTGCACGGTGGGTCGGTAGCGTGAATTGAACGGTTCACCGTGCCAGCCGTGGATCTGGGAATTGGAGCTCTTCCAAACATCGAAGAACCCCGGATTCCCTTCTCCCAGGTGCCACTTGCCTATGTGTACGGTGCGGTATCCGGCGTTGTTGAGAAAATGCGGGAAGTTGTCCCAAATCTCAATGTGCGCATCGGCGAAAAGATCGGGATCCGCTCCTGGTAGACATTGGTCGAACCGCTCGGCACATACGGGTACGGATTCTCTTGCATTCCGTGCTCGTGCGGATACTTGCCGGTGGGAATCGAGGCGCGGCAGGGCCCGCACAGGGGCTGCGTAGCGTAGCGATTGTCGAAACGGACACCGTTCGCGGCCAGGCGATCGATGTTCGGCGTGTGAACATCCGACCGGCCGTAGGCGCCGATCACGTCACGCCGGCACTTGTCAAGAGGGATGAAGAGGAAGTTCGGCGTGTTCTGGCCGGAGCACTGAGCAGGAGTCCCACTCTCGACCGAGGCCCTCTGCGCCGCCGATGCGGACCCGAGCGCACCCAAGCCCCAGAGATCCCGACCCCTGTCACCTCGAAGCTGACGCAGTTCGTGGTCGGATCATGGTGCTCTGACTTGACAATGCTACGGCGAATCCGCCTGCCGTGTCGTGGCCGGGCAGTAAGACGGGCTGGCAGAGGCTCGGGTGCGGAGCGGTCCCGCTGAGGTGCCGGCCGGCCGCGGCCGGCCGGCCAGCCGGCGCAGTGCGTGGTGCCGGGTCCCGGCCTCAGGCTATGACCTGGTTGGCGAGCCGCAGGTCGGTGCCCGGATGCACCGTTCGGCTCGCGTTGAGCGCGTCCAGCAGGGGCTCCAGGCGGCGGTCGGCGGCGGTGGACTGGTGCAGCAGGCGCACCCGCAGCACGCCCGCCTCGGGATCGGGCTCCAGATGCGCCGGCGTCTTGAGCAGGCCCTGCACCTGCCCGCGCGGCAGCGGCTTGCCGTCCGAGCCGTTCAGCCCGGCTGCCAGCATCGCCGTCTCGGCGCGGTAGGCGATCATCTTGAGCAGCAGCAGCTCAACCTGCTCGGGACGATCCCGGGCATCCGCAGCACAAGCGCCCACGCCATCCTCGCGGAAATCGGTCCGGACCCGGCCGGGACCTTCCCCAAGGCCGCGGATCTGGCAGCTTGGGCCGGCGTCTGCCCGCGCAACAACGAGAGCGCGGGCAAGCGGCGCAGCGGCCGCACGCGCCGCGGCAACGTGGCCCTGCGCCGCACGCTGACGGAGTGTCCCCCGCGCCGCCGCGCGCACGAAGGGGTCGCAGTCCCACGGCTACCACCGGGCGATGACCGCGCGCATCGGCTACAAGAAGGCCATCGTGGCCACAGCGCACAAGATGCTGCGGGTCATCCGCGCGCCGCTGCGCAAGGACAAGCCCTCCGAAGATCCGAACATCGATTACGGGAAGATCTACGTCAAGCGCAACTCAGCGCGCTGGCTGAGGATGCTGAAGAAGCACGAGTTGCCGTCGGAACTGCAAGCCAGGCCCGGCGGCGCGCACCAGTAGCTGCGAGGCCGCAACCCGCACCCGCATTATCCGGTCGCAGCCGACACAGACGGGGCTTCGCCGGGACCCGAGGAAGCGCTGCGGGCTCAAGGCCGACGACACAACCGAGGGCCTCAGGAGGCCGTCCCGACGGGCCACGGGCGAGGTGCGTCCCCACCACCCCGCGATTTCATAGCAACGGCCATGAGGACTGCGCTCCTCGCCCCGCCGGATGAAAACCACGCCCGGTGCTGCGGTACGCTGGGGATCGCGGCAAAGCTGCGACGCACGCCTGCGACGTCCTGTCGCGGGTGGAAAGGGGTGTGTCCCGAACCCCGCTTTGTTTTCAGAGGAACGAATCCTCGCGACGAGCAGAAATCCATGTTCAACAGCGCTCAGCAGGCGCGCAACATAGACGGCTCTCTCGCGATCTGCCGTAGGCCCTTTCCCACGCCCGTGCTGCTGGTGGATGACGTCGTCGGATCTCGGTGGACCTTCG
>JAJDWM010000579.1 GCA_022825595.1 Bryobacterales bacterium
GAGATCATCGCCGAAAACCGCTGGCTCGCCCAACGCTACGGCGTGCTCGGCTTCCTCGGCGACACCCGCCAGGGCGGCCGCATCGACATCGCCGAAGAAGTGGCCATCTTGGTGGACGAACTCACCGCCGACGCCAAGGCCTTGGAGTGCGAACCCGAACTCCGCCACGCGCTCGACATCATCCGCGAGGGCGCCAGCGCCGACCGGCAACTCGACCACTACCGCCTGTGCATTCTCGAGGGCGCCACGGAAGCCGAAGCCCTAAGCGCCGTGGTGGACCTCGTGGTGGCGGAAGCCCGGGCGGACATTTGAGTGGATCAGCCCTGATCTGGTCGAAGCCGAATTCAAAACCGGCCAAGGCAGCACAATACTGGAGTTTCAACGTGTCTAATCGCAACCTGCAGACACCTCTTTCACTCGATTCCCGAGCATCGTGGGCACCGATTCTTCTTGAGCCCATACTCGGATCGGGAGAACGAGTCGCAGTAGCAGTCGTGGGCTGCAATGCTAACGGTGACCATGAAATTCTACCGTTGGTCAACCCCAAAACAGCGGGCGTGTGCTTTAGGAACCAAGCCGACTACGTAAAGGACGTCGTCGCCCTGACCATCGAGAGTTGCAAGTCAGCCCTCGACTCCGGCGTGGCGCTCAGTGATTGGGAACCGCCATTGGAGGGCGTCTTTCTGGGTGCCATTCAGGACGTTGAGGCCTCGTCGCTGGCGGAGTTGCTCCACCTCGTAGCCCCTCTGGCCTCCTTCCTCTATCGTGAGCCTTCTTGTGGCGGCTTTCCTCGCCAGACGTAGCCGCGGAACGCATCCTCAACCGCGCCATCGGCGCCACACCCATCCATAGATCACTGCGTTAACTAGAATCAAGCCGCCCGCCAACATCCACTGCAAAAATCGCGACAGGCCAGGCGGATACACCACAGGCAACAAGTAACGCTCCACGAAGCCGCCCGAATAGCCTTCGAGGCCGGCTTCGAGCCTCAAATCCACCTCCAAGGGCGTCAGTGGACAGATTAGCCCAAAAATCTCGACCGACGCCGCCCAAACGAATGCTGTGCCGTGAACCCAGATCAGGCGGGGCCAGCGCAGGGCCAACAAGCCGCCAAGCAGTGCAAACAGGATGAAACCCAGATGCAGGACCACCACCAGATCGGCAAGCAATGCGTACAGCATGATCGGAGTGTAACCCTGAGCGAGAGAAAGACGCCCTTATCCGGGGAATTCCGCCAGACTCAACAGGAGTTTCGCGCCAGCGAATCCCCATGGACCGAAGGTCCGCGCATCCGGGGTGTTGGGCCACTTCGGGGTTCCCCCAAGTTGATTTAACCTTCCGATAAAAATTAGTTTTCGGTGCTCCAAGGACCGCCGGGGCACATTGCGTTGATTACTGGATCGTAACAAACGGAGTAAGCGGAATTGAAGATCAGACCCCTCATGCTGACCCCATCCTTCGCCAAAAAACTCCAAGACGCCCGGCCGCGTGGATTGGATCAAGCCCCCGCCGCGGTGCGGCGATGGCCCGCCCAGCCTTGCGGGGCGTCAGCCTTAATGCATCACCATTAAGGCGCTGCGCCAATTGGTCCGCGTCACGAGCCGCGTACTTAGTGTCAATGGCAACTTAAAATTGCACACTTATCCCGGAGGGTCGCCTCGGGTTCCGCAGTGACCCTCGCTTGAAGCCTGTTCGCGTTGCGGGCTGGACGCAGGGAGCGGAGCGACCGGAGACCGGCCCCCAACGCGTCGCGAAGCGGGCTGGATCACTTCGCCTGCCTTCAACGGGTGGACTCCTCCGGCCGTTCGCGATCAGGGTAGTGACTGGCCGTAGCCTCATTGCCCGGACCTCTGGCGATAGCCCCGGCAGCGCGATGGGCACCGCAATTGCCCATTTCTTCGTTTCCCAGCGTTGACCAATGATGTGATATCACATATGTTATATGCATGGCTAAAGGATCCTCGGGACGCATTGTGGTCGTCGTCGAACCAGATTTGAAGCGCGACCTCTATGTTGAGCTTACGCGCCGCGACCTGACGCTCAAGAGCTGGTTCGTCGAGTACGCCACGCGCTTTCTTGAGCAAAGCCGCCAGCCGACACTGTTCGATGTCGAGGGCACTCCGACGGTGAATCCACAAGTCGCCAACGATGCTGATCCATCAAAAGGAGAGGACAGCCAGTGACCTACGCCGAGCCCAATACGACTTCCCGCATCGGGGGACTCCCAGTGACTTCCTTGGTAAACGGCACGACAACGGACTTGCCGTGCAGGCCCGCTACTCGTCGCAATTCCACCAACGGAACCAGCCGCACGGATGGACCCACTCTACAGTCATTCCGCCGGATTGCTCGCTTGAGTCACGGCAGCTCGCATACGGGCAACGCGCTGATCCAGGGGGAGAACCTTGACGTTCTGCGCCGACTGAACGACCAGTGCGTCGGCCGCGTCCGCTGCGTCTACATTGATCCGCCGTACAATAATCAGGAGCGCTATCGCCACTATCGCGATTCCGGTAGTCACACAGCTTGGCTCGACATGATGGCGGAGCGCCTCAATGCACTGAAGCCTCTCCTGTCTACCGATGGCTCCATCTGGATCTCGATAGACGATCGTGAAGTACACTACCTCAAGGTCGCTGCGGACGACATCTTTGGCCGCAAGAACTTCGTTACGACAATCGTTTGGCAGCAGAGAACAACGAGGGAGAACCGCAAGGTGTTCTCCAACAATCACGAATACGTGCTGGTCTACGCCGCTGACCCGCGCGGTTTCCGAGCCGCGCGGAACCTGCTGCCAGCCGGACCGGAACTGCTCTCGCGATACAAGAACCCAGACTCCGATCCCCGGGGTCCGTGGCAGTCGATATCCGCAAATGTCCAAGATGGTCACGCCACGGAGTCCCAGTTCTACGACCTCGTGGCGCCGAGTGGAAGAGTCCACCGCCCCCCCGAGGGGCGCTGCTGGATCTACACGCACGCCAAGATGAAGCGGGAAATCGCCACCGGGAATGTCTGGTTTGGAAAAAGCGGACAAGGCGTTCCACGGATCAAGCGCTTCCTCAACTCCTCCCAGGTCGGCCTCACCCCCGAGACCTTGTGGCCTGCCACCGAAGTCGGAACCAACGACGAGGCCAAGAAGCAGCTCCTCAAGCTCTTCCCCGACAACAGCGTTTTCGACACGCCGAAGCCCGAGGGCCTTATCGGGCGGATTCTCTCGATCGCGACCGAGCCCGGCGACCTTGTTCTCGACGCGTTCCTAGGATCCGGCACGACGGCCGCCGTCGCACACAAGATGCAGCGCCGTTACATCGGCATCGAACGTGGCGAACACGCCGTTACGCATTGCGCGACCCGGCTCCGACTCGTTGTGGACGGCGACCCCACCGGAATTTCCGAGGAGGTCCGTTGGCGCGGCGGTGGCGGATTCTCCTTCTACAAGCCGCGCACCTAGTGATTCGTGCAGACACGAACGACGTGCCGACCGATCCGAGGCAGCCAGCGGTTCTTCCCGAACTCGCCCCTCGAACGACAGTAGCGCGCACCATTCACTATCTCGGCAGCAAGCTTCGACTCCTCGCTCCCATCCGACGCGCCATCGAGTCGGTCGCACCGCAGGGGCGGCCTATCTGCGATCTCTTCTCCGGCTCAGGTGTCGTCTCGCTTGCGCTTGCTTCCGATTGGGAAGTCACCTCGGTTGACATTCAAGAATATTCCCGCGTTCTGTGCAGTGGTCTTGTCAATCCGCCAGCCGATGCACTAGACGAAGGGAGGCGGCTCCGTGACCGCGCCTCCGGAGGACCGTTCCGCCAGAAGCTCCGTCGCTGTCTGAACCCATTGCTGACGCATGAGCGCCATTGCGCAACCGACGCCCTCCAAGGTGACGTCGACGGCCTTTGCGACCTGCTCGAGCACGGTTCTCTCCTCGCACTCGACACCCGCGGCGACATCCCGCCGCTGCTCCACCGTGCAGCCAACGCCTCCCTGCGTGAGCTCAGCAAGCGAGGCCTAGCCAGTGGCCCTGCCACCGTCGTCACCCGCCACTTCGGAGGTCGGTACTTCTCATGGGAGCAGGCCATGGACTTCGACACCCTGTTGGCCGAGATCGATCTGCTTAAAGATCGCGAACGGGATTTCCATCTTGCCGCCATCTTCGCCGCCGCAAGCGACGCCGTCAGCACAATCGGGAAGCACTTCGCTCAACCCACCAAGCTTCGCGACTCGGCCGGTTTGCCGAAGCTCCACCTCATCGACCGCACACTTCGCGACCGCGAGACCAGCGTATACGATCGGTACATTGCCCACTGCCAATCCCTCGGCGAACGACACCGGGGCAGCCGCCGACATCGGGCCGTACGGACTGACTACGTCGAGTTTCTGGAGAGCGACACCACGCAGTTCGCAGCCGTGTACGCGGACCCTCCGTACACCCGCGACCACTACAGCCGCTACTACCACGTCCTAGAGACCATGGCTCTCAGAGACGAACCCGAGGTCGCTACAACCAAGATTCGATCCAACGGCGTTCCTCGGCTCAGCCGGGGGGTCTACCGCCTGCAGCGACACCAGTCGCCGTTCTGCATCCCCACGAAGGCGGCCGGCGCATTCGAACAGCTCTTCGCCAACGTGGCAACGCGGCGCACGCCGCTGATCCTGTCTTACTCTCCGTATCGCGCTGAAACCGGAAACCGGCCTCGCCTTCTGACCATGGACGAGCTGCTCGGCATTGCGCAAAAGCACTTTAGCCAAGTAGAGTCCATCCCAGTCGACGGGGTGACCCACAACAAGCTCAATCTGCTTGACCGCAACGTGGAAGTGGATTACGCGGCAGAAGTGTTGATAACCTGTAGACCTTGACCGACGCCTGACACCCAATAGCTTGAGTGTCGGCGGACCAGACTACAGGTCGAAAAACCAATCCTCTGCCCAAGCGTCCGCCAGGACTTGGGCGGGTACAATCGTGCGCGGCAACTGGTTTCCCGGCCGGTTCAGGCGGTGAAGATTATCGGCGAGGCAACCCGAAACGTCCGGATACGCCTGATCATTCGGCATGATGATCGTGTAGCGACAGCTCTGCGGCGCGATTCGGTGAAACACTCCGATCGGCTTCGGATCGTTGGTGTACTCCCCAACAGAGTTTGCCATCCTCAGTTCGTAGTACCAGTTCCTGCTGTCCTTGTATCCGCACGGCACCCTGTCTTCCCGCCAGACGCCAGTTCGGGTCACAGGAACGAGACGCAGGCGATCCTCGCCTGGCTGCACCTCGAAGAAGTTGTCTATGAACCATTCCGGGAACGCAGCCTGGCTCCATCGCCCCGGTCCCGCTAGTTCGGCAATCAGAACGTCCCCGTGGAGTTCGTCGACGGTATCGCCCTCGTGTTCGCCATCCTCACCTTCCTCGCCATCCGAATCCGGCAATGTGGGAAGAGCGTGCCGACGACCCCGCCTGGCCAACCCGCCGACCCCGGCGCCACCACCGCCGACGCCCGACGATGCCGGAGCACCTGCCTCCGTTAGGATGCCCTGCTGTTCCAATTCATTGACGTCCCCGTGGGCATCGACGACATACAAGCCATCCGGCCTCGACTCGAACCAAGCACCCACGGCCTCCTTTACGGCTGTCAGCATCCCCTTATCATCGCCTTCGTCGGTGTCGAGCACTATTCCCGCCTCGACGTTTAGGCCGTTGATCCCACTCGACGTCAGGTTTGCCGATCCCACATACGCCACTTCTCGACCGTTTCGGTAGCAGATGTGAATCGTCTTCGGATGAAAGAAGCCGTCCGCATAGCTCACGACCCCGAGCTTGCCGCCAGGACGCGGCAGTCCCAAGACATCCACCAACTTGTGCACGACCGAAACCCGAGTCTCGCAATCGTTCGAGCCAATCAGCACCAGCGCGTCTAGCTCGTCCGCGGCCAATTGCGCCAATGTTGGCGCCAACAAACCGAGTACCCCAGCTTCAAAGTACCCGGATTGCCATCGGATGCCTACAACGTCGGGCGTCAGCATGACTCTCAGCCACGCAAATAGAGCTTGGTCCCGCGGATCCCCTTGACCGTTGTCGATGTATCGCATGGCCGAGCAAGATAAGCCATCTCTCGGCCCGCGTCACCTCGCGTATCCAACACAGCGGCCTCCCTGGGTCGCAGTCGGTCGGGCTAAACAAACCTGTTGCCCGTGCGGGCCGTCCGAACCCTGTCCTCGCCGACAGCCACTTGCCCGCTTTTCTGTCGCCCGGTCCCAAGGTCCTTCGACGCGTGCCCCTTCACCGAAACCCGACACCCCCTGCCACTAGGGAGTTTCCTCTGGTAAGCGGGCTCGCGTTCTACAACCGACGACGAGAAGCCGAAGTGCCCGACTTCTGATCTCCTACGATCTCGTGCAGTGGAACGCACGCGATGACCGTGTTGCCCACGGTGACGACCTTCGGGACTTCCTCGAGAATCTAGAGGCTGTCCCCCTAACCGATTCAACTTGGCTTCTCCGGATTGGCCAACGAACTCCGCGTGCCGTACTAGGCGTCTTGTCAGCCCATTCGGCCATCAAGCGCCGGGATCCTCTAGCAGTCTGTAGAGTAGCAGCTAGTACGCGGGTCGCGACACAGAATGCACACGAAGCTCCGGACGGAGTCTGACGATCGTCCCAATTGCCTCACCTGCCACTGCTACGCCTGCCCGTGCTAGAGGCTCCGACTTGGCTATTGGCAGTTCACCCCCGACTAATGATCGGCATTCGCCAGCTTTCGCCCAAGCTCCTTCATCGCTATAAGATTGCTCTCTTCCGCGTAACGGTTCGCCACCATTAGCCAAGAAGATGTCCAATCTCGCCGGTATCGCTCGCCTCCCGCGTCCAGTTGAGTCATCGCGGGAACGCGGGCGAATAACAGTATCCCCAACAGGTCTGGCCCACGGTGGTGGTAGAGTTCAGGCGCAACTTCACGCTCCAGCTTCGCAGAAACTCTCGCCTCCGCAAACCCGAGATCGCGGTTCTCCATGACCGTACCCGAGGGGCGCAACAGCGCTGAGCAGTCCACGGCCACGATCCCAGGAAGCGATCGCCGCCTGATCTGCCTGCATGCCTCCTTCACCCTTTCCTGCAACCGATTCAATGACTGAGGCCGCTTGCACTCGACCGAAAAAAACTCCGATTTCACGCACAGGACAACGTCCGCGCTCTCAGCGCAACGCACACCGGTCCTCATGGCCCCATCCACGCCGATGACGTCGATGTCGGCTGCTAGGAGCTTTCCCGCGAACAACAACGCGAACGCATCGTTCCGGGGCCTGTTTCCCGACGACGACAGCCTCTCGCCCTCTCTGAGCGTAGGCCCCTTTGCAGCCACCTTTCGCAGCCTATCCATGATCCCCGGAAACTCTGCCGCATGCCGTTTCCAAAGAACGTATAGATCAACAATCTCGCTACTCTCATAGGCAGCAAGCAAATGCTTCTCCGACCAAGCCCCTTCAAGCGACTCTTCTAGCAGTCGGCGGTAGTCGGACGCCCTACCGCGCCCAATTCCCATCCACGTGCAGGCGTCGCGAAGTGCTTGTATTTGCTCCTCCGTCTGGACGATGACGGGATTCAAAAGTTCCAACCTCCGCGAACCGGCGAGGAGGTAACTATACGACACTCCAGGCGCTCCTTCAGCTTGCTGAAGCGCCGCATTCCGCCGCCTTCGCCAACCAAACAATAGCCAACAGTCCACGTCCACCTTAGTACTAGTCGTCGTAACGCCTGTCCAGCACTGGCTCCGCCACCGATGTCACTGCCTACGGACGCCCCCCAAACGCCCACGGTCACGGACTACAGCCTGCCGCATACGACCATGCTGTTCGCTGTCTGCTTGCCAACGACGCTCGGCAAGACGCAGTAATCCACGTTTTCGATCCCGATCCCGCCACCGCGGCCCACTTCCGCGCCTTCGCCCGAGACGTCCATTCCTACCACGGGCTTCCCGACGGGCTCGACCACCTCAAGCACCTGCTCAGCTAGATTTCCCGCGAATGCGCACAACGTAGCGTGGACACGCCCCAAGCAAACAACCGGCCGCATGATCCCGGGAAGAAGCAGTACTCGCGCTGTGCAATCGGCCTAAAATATAGTTAAATCAAATGGTTGTCGGCAGTTTGCCTTGAACCGAAGGTCCGCGCTCTCAAGTGCTAGCTGCCTCGAAAATGCTGGCTATGGATGCATCGAGGGATTGGTTGAAGGCGGCATCGGATTGCTGCGCTGCCAGCCCTTCGGTGAGCGCTCGGGAGAAGCTCGCAGTCATGCCGTTCTGGCGTGACAGGCGGGCGTTGGACTCTTCCCGGCTATAGCCTCCGGAAAGAGCGGCGACGCGCACCACGTTGGGGTGGGCCACGCAGTCGGCGTAAAGGTTGTCCACTTCAGGCAGGGTCAGCTTCAGGACCACCTGACCGCTGGCTAGGGCATCAAGCTCCGCCATCATGGACGCCTTCAGGATTGCCTCGGCGCCAACCTTGTCCGGGCAGTGAATGTCCACCTCCGGCTCCACGATGGGCGTGAGGCCCGCTGCCAGAATCCGCTTGGCCGTCTCGAACTGCTGGCTGACCACGGCCTCGATGCCGACGGCGTTGGCCTGCTTGATGACCGAGCGCA
>JAJDWM010000242.1 GCA_022825595.1 Bryobacterales bacterium
CAGCTCGGACGAGAGTACTGCATCCCATGGAAGGCCTCCGTGCTTGGCCATATTGACCAGAAGGGCGACGTTCCCGTTGGAAAGCGAAGCTACGATGTAGCGCCGCTTCAGGCGCTGCAGACCCTCGACGGAATCGGGCCAAGGGTCCAAACGGTGCCAAGCCCGGTTTAGGTGGTCGATCTCAGCCTCGCTCAGCCCTTCGATGCCAAACTCTCCGAGCAGCCCGTCTAGGATCATCCGGTGCAGCTCGTCGATCGTCCGCCAGCCAAGCTCGCCCGACCGCACGCGCTGCATCGCAGGCCCGTAGCCATCCCTCCACGCATCCGCGAATGCGGCCCAGTCCGCGGTGATCCCCTTTGTTCGCCCCAATTCGGTCGCTTCCCGGATGATGGACGAGCGCCAGTCCACGACTGTGCCGAAAACGTCGAACGCGAGGGCCTTCACGTGCAGGTCTTGTGCGGAAGCCGATGTAGCCATGCTCCAGATCCCGGCCGGAGCGTACAGCAGCGCCCGCCTCGTGATACCCGGAACGCCGCTGCAGCCCACCCCCGACAGTATAGGGCCGACCCGCCAGTCGGAAGCCTTCGCCAGCCCGCCCAGAGCCGCCTGTGGGTCGGCGAAGTGCGTGGGCGAATACTGGCGACAAGCGAATCCTCGCCTGTGAGAGGATTGCGCGGCCACCCCTGCAAACTTCCCAACGCGGAATTGGCAGTAGTCTATTCAACAAGTGGTGTCAGTGGCTCCTGTTCGAACAGGCCCAGAATCCGCGCTAGGCGCGAATGGGGCAGATTTCAGGCAGTCAGGCGCTGCGAGGCGCCGCGGATTGGGTCATTCCTGCGTGTGGATGGCCGTGACGCTCGCCTGGGCCTGCACCACCACCCCTCCGCTGCCGCCGCTGCCGGAACCAGTCCACGACGGATCTGCGGAGGTTGTGCGCGTCCAGCTCCGAGAAGCGTGGACGAAGGCCGACGCAGATCCGACGAACGCGGTCGCCGTCGGTGAGTTCGGAGAGGTGCTGCTTGCCTACAGCCAATTCGACGGCGCGACTAGCTGTTTCCGGCGGTGCAGGCTGTTGGAGCCGGAGTCATTCCGTTGGGCCTACTTGCTCGGTGTCGCCGAGGCGTCGCTCGGCCGCTCCGATGCGGCGAGCCGGGCGCTGTCAGAGGCCCTCACCATGCGGCCCGGCGACCTCGCGGCAGCCATCCGACTATCTGATCTGCTGGAGCAGTCGGGCGAGGAGTCTCAGGCTAGGGAAGTTCTCGAGAAGGCCTTGGAGGCGGCCCCCAGGAGTTCCGCAGCCCTTTACCGTCTGGGTCGCCTTCTCGCCGGGCGCGAGCCGGGGCTGGCAATCGGCCACCTAGAGGCCGCGCTCGAAGTCGAGCCCGGCTACAGGGAAGCGCTCTACGCGCTAGCTAACGCGTACCGTGCCGAGGACAGGGAAGATGACGCAGAGGAGCAGCTGCGCTTATATGAGCAGGCTGATCCTGCTCCGCGGCGCCACTACGCCGATCCATTGATCGACTCGCTGGACTCGGTCAGGCGGGAGAGTGCGCAAGCGGTCTTCAACGAGGGCCACTCCCTGCAGGAGAGAGGAGAGATCACGGCCGCTAGGGCGGCATACGAGAGTGTGCTTGAGATCGACCCCGACTACGTTCAGGCGCACGTGAACCTTGTGTCCGTGTTTGGCCAGATGGGCGACCCCGACCAGGCCCGCCGCCACTACCAGCTGGCGGTCGCACTGGATCCAGGCATCGCTGAGGCGCACTACAACTACGGCGTGTCCCTGCACTTCGCACGGCAATACGAAGAGGCCGAGCAAGCGTTCCGGAGTGCGCTAGCCATCAACGACCAGAATGCCGATGCCCAGGGCAATCTTGCAACGACGCTTGAACAGCTGGGGCGCAGTGCCGAAGCCGAACGGCACTACCGCCTAGCTCTGCAGAACAACCCCTCCCATCCAATGGCCAACTTCCATCTGGGCCGCAGGTTCGCCGAGCGAGGGTTATATCGACAGGCCGTGCCTTATCTGGAGCGCGCCATCGCCACTGACAGCCCCGGCACGGCATTACACGGCTATTTGCTCGCGATCGTCCACCGGGAGCTTGGGGACTTCGAACGGGCCTCCGAAGTGGCGCGAGCCGCACAGCGCCACGCGCGCTCCCAAAATCAGGCGCAGCTCGCGGAGAAGATCGCGGCGGAATTCCGCCCGTGACCGGCGCAGCGGGGCTTATCCCTCCAAGCAGCGGCAACTCCAGATTCTGCAGTCTGAGGCGTGTGTGTCCGGACGCGTTCGGGCAGCCGTCGCCGTTGGTCTCTGCCAATTGGGGAAGACTCACTTCCCTCAGCAGCGACGGCCTAGCGTCAGGAGCGAATCGGACTTCGCCAGCCCCCTTCTGACAGATCAATCGCAGTTGAGCTTGCAACTCTGCTAAGCGGCGTTCGGGTGCCGGGTGTGCTCGGGCATCCCGGGGACTCTGATCATTGGCTGCCCGGCGTGCTCGCCCAGCCGCGATTCGCCTGACGCCCCGATCCTCGAGCCATTCATGGTCTTCCCCGGTTTCCAGATTCCGCACTCGAAGCCCAGTGCTGGTGGACAGGGGCGATCGGCTATGTCAAATGCAAGAGGAATGCATGCCGCAATGGGATGTGCAAGTGAGAAACGGGCTATCGGGCTGAGTGTCGGAACCCGTCGGGAAGGGTCGTACAGTCCCGCAATCTCGCGCGAGAGGCCTAGCTTGAGAACGTTGGTTCGCCACGCAAGCGAGCCTCGATCAGGGAAGCTTCCGTCTGATTGCGGAACCTAGCTTACTGGACTTGGGCGGGCTGCCACGTCAGCGCTCCGCCTGGCCCGTGATGCTGGGCACTGGACCCGGCGGGAGGCCCTTTGAGACCTTTTCGTAGAATTCTGCCATCGCATCCAAGAAGGACTTGTGGCTCCGCCAGAACTCTGGGTAGTCCCCAGCACGCCTCACGGGAAGCCCGGAGATCGGCGGGTCTCCGCGTTTGATCCCTGCATCCCTTGGAAGCGCCAAGCCGCGCCAGAAGGAGCGCACGTTGGCGGGGTCTCCAAGTCCGCTCTCCGTCTCCACAGCAGGGAAGCGGCCCTCTTCGGCCCAGACCGCCAACTCTGGCGGGCTGGGGTCCTGCCCGGCCAGCGCGGCCCCGAACTCGGACCGCACGATCGCTTCCATTAGGTCAGACCGCGCCAGACCCCGCAGCGTAAATAGCAGCAGCGGATCCTCGTCCAACAGCGACGCCAAGTGGTAGTAGGCTCCAGCCACGTGCTTGCAGGGAGTCGCCCAGTCGGGGCAGGAGCAGGAGGAAGAGAAGTCTTCCGGTGCTGACGGGAGCAGCCCCACCGTTCCCGTGAAGGCGTCTTCGATTGCGGGAGGGACCTCTCCCAAGATCAGGTGCGTGACCCAGTTCGCGTTCGCGCCAATCTGCTCTAGGATTCCGCCCCAGATCGGCTTGGGCACACGCTTGAACCGGACCTCAACATCGTAGTAGGGAGTCTTGTAGACGCCGAAGTACGCATTCTTGTTGCCGCGCATCCTCGCAGTGATCGCTCCGGCCTTGATCTCGAAGGCCCGAAGCCTGTAGGGGTGGGAGTAGGCGCGGCCCCGCGACAGGCGGCCCGGGTCCATGCAGCTCTCCAGAGCCCCGATGAACTCCTCGCCCCACCACGTCTTGCGGTAGCCTGCCATCGCCCTGGCCTCACCCCACCACAGCGTCGTCGCGATCTAGCGAGATCAGCCTTCGGAAGCTGTCGTTGTCCAGCTCCGAGAGCCACGATTCGCCGCTGCCAACAATCTCTTCCGCCAGTTCCCTCTTGGATTCGATCACTTCGTTGATCCGCTCCTCGAGTGTGCCTATCGTGAGCATCTTGTGAACCATCACGCGTTTTTTCTGGCCGATCCGATGCGCCCGGTCCGTGGCTTGGTTCTCTACAGCAGGGTTCCACCAGCGGTCGAAGTGGATCACGTGGTTGGCCCTCGTGAGGGTGATTCCCGTGCCGCCCGCCTTCAGCGAGAGCAGGAATATCCCCCGCTCGGAGTGCGGGTTCTGGAACTCGTCGACCATGTACTCGCGCCGAGCCCTCGGGGTGCCGCCATGCAGGAAGTAAACAGCTCCGCCGAATCGGCGGCGGAAGAGCGCCTCCAGTTCCTTGCCGACCGTCCTGAATTGGGTGAACACGAGCGCGCTTTCGCCCTCGGCCTCAATCTCTTCGAGCATCTCGCAGACGCGGGCCAGCTTGTGGGAGCGTGCCTCGCTGAACTTGCTGCCGTCCTGGAGGAACTGGGCAGGATGGTTGCAGATCTGCTTCAGCCGCGTCAGCGTGGATAGCACGAGGCCGGTGCGGCGGACTCCGTCCCGAGGGCCTTCCTTGAGCTGCTCTTCGACGTCCCGGACGACAGCTTCGTACAGCGAAGCCTGCTCCCGGGTCAGGTTGCAGCAGGCGTTCTGCTCGACCTTCTCGGGCAGGTCGGAGATGATGGCCTTGTCCGTCTTCATCCGCCGCAAGATGAACGGTTGCACCATCCCGCGAAGCTGGTGCATGACGCCGGCGTCCCGGTCGCGCGCGATCCGGCGCTCAAAGTTCTTCCGAAAGGCTGTCATCGTGCCTAGATAACCCGGATTGATCACGCTGAACAGGGACCATAGGTCCATCAGCCGGTTCTCGACCGGAGTGCCGGTCATGGCGATGCGCCGCTCGGCGCGGATGCGGCGCAGTGCCTTTGTCACGGCTGCCGAAGGATTCTTGGCGTTCTGGCACTCGTCCACCACCAGACGGTGCCAGCGGATCTTTGTGAGGACGGCGATGTCCAGCCTCGCAACGGCGAAGGACGACACGACGATGTCCGAGCCGGCGACGGACCGCTTGAACGGCTGCAGGGTCTTGGCGCGCTTCGGGCCGTGGTGGAGATACGTGACCAGCGTCGGGGCGAAGCGCCGCACCTCTCGCTGCCAGTTGCCCAGCACAGAGGTCGGTGCCACGAGCAGGGTGGGGCCGCCGCCAGGGTTGCTGTCCCTGTCTTGGAGAACGGTCGCGATCACCTGGACAGTCTTGCCAAGGCCCATGTCATCCGCCAGGCAGGCACCCAAACCGAGGCTCTCGAGATAGGCCAGCCAAGAGTAGCCCCGCAGCTGGTAGGGGCGGAGCCTTCCTTGGAGGAGCCCGGGCTGCTCCAACTGCTCTAGAGCGCCCGGCCCGGCCAGGCCCGCCAACACCTGTCCCGCCTCGCCGTCGTGAAGTATCTCGGGGCCGTCGGTCGAAGCTGCCATCTTCAGCGTTTCCTGAACCGTCATGCTGAGCAGTTCCGCACCCTTGTTCCAGAACTCTTCCAGGCGCTTGACTTCCCCCGGCTGAAGTTCCATCCACTGCCCGCGCAACCGGACCAGGCCCTGCTTGCCCCGGACGACGCTTTCCCACTCCTCGCGGGTCAGCGGAGTGCCGTCCATCAGCACCTCGGATTTGAAGCGGAGCAGGGCATTAAGGCCCAGCAGCCCCGTCGACTCTGCGGCTAGCGTCCCGGGTGCGGCCCTCTGGGGGCTGAGCCGCACCCGCAGCCGACGCAGGCCCTCCGAGGTCCACCACGCTGGCACGATGACGCGGAAACCCGCTCCCTGCAGGACTGGGGCGTGAAACTTCATGAAGGCGAGCGCCTCGTCACGGGTCAGCCTGACCCGTGCGGGAGCGGCGCTGTCCATGCCCTCCCACAACCTGTGGTACAGCTGGGCCGCCTGTCCCAACTGGAGGAGCACGTCGCGCACCATTCGGCTTGTGCGCTTGCTCCTACTCCGAGCCCAGAACTTCGCCAGCGGCACTAGCAGCGAGGGGTCACGGCGTGAAGTGAGCAGCCATTCCAAGCACCAGTCGTCGGGTGCATCGCCCGGCGCCTCTTCCAGCCGGAAGCAGATCCGCTGGTCGGCCTCTCTTGACGATCTTTGGATACGCTCGCGCCATTGCCACCAATGCTCCCAGGTGGCCTCGTCGAGGGGCGGGAGGTCCAGATACTTCGTGCTGCCGGGCAGGGCGTGTCCCGGGAACGTACGGCGGAATTGGGTGCGCACCTTCTGCCCGATCATCGCCCTCCCAACGATTGCCTGCAGCTGGACTTGCAGGAAGTGCTCCACCAGAGATCGGGCCGATGCCGATCGGGGCTCGCTGCCTGAGCTCGCGGGTGCGTCCCCGCGCAGTGCCCGGCAAGCGTCGGGCATGGCCTTCGCGAACGGCGGGGCGATCCGGTCGACCGCCGACCTAGTCAGTTCCCACCCGGCTTCCAGCTCGATTCGCGGCTTGCGCCGACGTTCAGGAACACTTGAGTTGGCTGGCGCAGTGGCGCGAATGGACGGCAGGTATTCGTGATGCCGGACCGCATTCTGCAAGGCTGCCAGCAATTGTGCCCAGAACCTCAGGTCGTGGCCGATTCGGATCACGCGCGGATCGGCAATATCCTTGGGAGAGAGGTGCTTGAGAAGCGTCGAGGGCTCTTCCAGCGAGAGCGCGGATACGCGCCAGAAGGCCCAAGATCTGGGGAGCGACGGGCTCTCATCGAGGTCTGCTTGCAGTTCCAGCGAAGGGCCCGGCCACCCGTCAGCTGAAGCCAGGGCAATCCAAGCATCGGCGGTTTCAAGATCGGGCTCGGGAGCACGGGCAGGCCGGACCCAGGCTCTGCGAATCGCGTCCTTCAGTGCTTCAGGCTCAAGGCAGAAGGGGTGCTTGGGCCGTTCAGGACGCCTAACTCCACTTGCTTCCTCGCCCCAGACCACCAATCGGCCTCCCGCCTCAGTGGGAATCCAGCCTGCGTGCAGGGCGCACGGATTGGGTTTGCCTCCCGAGGATGCTGCGTTATTCCCTCTATGCACCATTGGCCTTGGGCCGGTCATGGATGGTACCGGAGGGATGTTGCCGGTGCGGGTGGCTGGGCTTTGGCCCAAAGCGCTACGGCCCTATCCTATCTGCCAGCTTCGCACATCTCTCCGGCCACAACCCTGCTCGGGGCAGCTTCGGAAGCGCGGCCGGGCCCTCCATCTAGGCCGTCCAGACTTCGGGAGTGCTGGGTGATCGCCATCGAGATGCAACCACGCGGAAGCCGCGTTGCGAGCAATGCGCGTTTCGCGTTACGGTGGAGATTCGGCAAGTGGGCCAGATTCGCATACTTACGGATCGCGTGGCGAATCAGATCGCCGCCGGAGAGGTCGTCGAGCGGCCTGCGTCGGTGTTCAAGGAGCTCGTTGAGAACGCCCTTGACGCTGGCGCCGGAAAGATCCGGGGCGAGCTGCGCACTGGTGGGCGCGTTCTCATCAGGATCACCGACGACGGCTGCGGGATGGGCCGCGACGATGCCCTGCTGGCCTTCGAGCGCCACGCCACCAGCAAGCTGAGGCGCTCCAAGGACTTGCTCTCGATTGCGACGCTGGGGTTTCGCGGGGAGGCACTGCCCTCGATCGCGAGCGTCTCGCGGGTGACCTTGAAGACGCGGGCGCAAGGCGACGATTCCGGCACGGTCGTGGAGATCCACGGTGGTCGGCTCCGGGATGTCCGCGACGAAGCAATGCCCCCCGGGACGAGCATCACCGTGCGGAGCCTGTTCTTCAACGTTCCCGCGCGCCGCAAGTTCCTGCGCACGGAGCAGACCGAACTGTCCCACGTAATGCGCACAGCCACGCACTACAGCCTCGCGAACATCGGCAAGACGATTCACCTGACGAACGAGCGCGGCTCGCTGCTCCACGTGACGCCGGTCAACGACCTGCGCGAGAGGGTCTATCAGATATTCGGGGCAGACACGCTCGGGCGTCTGGTTGAGATTGGCCCGACCGTAGCCCGTAGCCCCGCAGATACGCGCCCCGACTCCGCCGGATTCGTACCGCTGCGCCTTACGGGCTTCGTCTCCGAGCCGCAACTGCAGCGGTCGAACCGCAACTCCTACCACGTTTTCGTGAACGGCCGCGCAGTTCGCGACAGCCTCATCCACAGGGCTGTCGGCCGCGCCTACGAGAATCTTGTGCCATCCGGCGCGTACCCATTCGTGCTGCTGTTTCTTGAGATCGACCCGCACAGTGTCGACGTGAACGTCCATCCGGCCAAGACCGAGGTCCGTTTTCGCCAGCCTGGACGGGTCTTCGAATTCATCCGCGACTCGATTCGGGACCGTCTGGTCGAGGCGAAGCCGGCGGCGGATCTCCCGGCCGCGGTTGTCAGCAAGCAGTACGCCCCTGCCGACGGAGGAGGACTGCAGCCCGGAAGTTCTCCGCCGCCCCCTGGCGGCTCCCTGCTTCCGCGCAGGCGCGGCGGCAGCGGCCGTGCAGGAATGTTCAGGTTGCCCGCTCCGGGACCGTCCGCAGTAGCGCCCGCCGTGCCGGAGGGTCCCCGCTCGGCTGAGCTCAGTCCGGCGCACCAAGTTGAAGCCGCGCTCTGTAACGGCCGCGACCCGCTCGTGGACGCCCGGCCCGACAACCTCGGGTCACTCTCGGGGCTGCGGCTGCTGGGCCAGATTCACGACAGCTTCATCGTCGCGGAGGGTGAAGACGGCGTGTGGATCATAGACCAGCACGTCGCCCACGAGCGAATCCTCTTTGAGCAAGTCTTGGCCGCACGGTTACGTGGCCGGCCAACCGTCCAGCGCCTGCTGGTCCCGATAGAGGTAACGCTCACGCCGGCCCAACTGGCCGTGAGCAGGCGCATTGAGGACGAGCTCGTTGGCAGCGGCTTCGAGATCGATCGCTCCGGCGAGCGCGCGCTCAGCGTCAGCGCCGTGCCAGCGGAGCTCTCTCCGCAGCAGGTGGAGACGCTCCTGCCAGAGTTGCTGGACGGCGCGTCGGAGCAATCAGGGGGCCTGACGCTCGGCGATTTGCGCAGGCGCATGGCCGCCACAATTGCATGCCACGCCGCCATCAAAGTGAACACCCGGCTGACGGTCGAAAAGATGCGCTGGCTGCTGGAGGGGCTGGCGGACTCCGACTGTCCCATGGCCTGCCCGCATGGCAGGCCCATCGCCCTCAAGTACGGCATGCGGGAGATCCTCAAGGCTTTCCACCGCGTCTAGCCGCCAGGCGGGTCGGCTTACTCGTGTGTTCCGAAGATCTCCCTCAAGGAGTCCGAAATCTCGCCGAGCGTCGCCGGGGCCCGCACGGCGGCGCGGATTGCCGGCAGCAGGTTCCCCGTCCCCTGCGCCGTTTCCTGCAGTGCGTCTAGGGCGGCCTGCACTCGGCCCCGATCCCGTGCCGCTCGGAACGCCGCGAGACGGTCGCGTCGCCGAGACTCCCTCGCGGGATCGATCCGCAGCAGCGGAACCTGCGGGCCGGACTCTTGCGACCGGAAGGCGTTGACCCCGACCACCTTCTGCTCGCCGCCCTCGATGCGCTGCTGTTGGGCGAAGGCGCTCTCGTGCAATTGCCGCTGCACGTAGCCCTGTTCGATGGCAGCCACCATGCCACCCAAGCTGTCAATCTCCTCAATCCAGGATTGGGCCTCCTCCTCGACCCGGTCGGTGAGTCCCTCGATGCAGTGTGACCCGCCCAACGGGTCGACCGTTCTTGTGACACCAGACTCCAGCGCGATCACTTGCTGCGTCCGGAGGGCGAGTGTGGCCGCACTCTCGCTGGGAAGTGCCAAGGCCTCGTCGAGCGAGTTCGTGTGCAGGGACTGGGTGCCCCCTAGCACTGCCGCCAGCGCTTGGTAGGCGGTTCTGACGACGTTTACGTAAGGCTGCTGGGCAGTCAGGCTTGAGCCAGCGGTCTGGGTGTGGAATCGCAGCTTCATAGACCGCGGATTGTGCGCTCGGAACCGCTCCCGCATCAGGCGTGCGTAGAGCCGCCGGGCAGCTCGGAACTTGGCGATCTCCTCGAGAAAATTGCGGTCGGAGCTGAAGAAGAACGAAAGCCTGGGCGCGAAGTCGTCCACATGAAGGCCGGCCTGCGCGGCAGCATCGATGTAGGCGATCGCGTTCGACATCGTGAAGCCGAGCTCTTGAGCTGCGGTGGCTCCCGCCTCCCGCATGTGGTAGCCACTCACGGAGATCGTGTTCCAGCGCGGCGCCTCGCGGGCCGCCCATTCCAGCAGGTCGGTCACCAGCCGCATGGACGCCGCCGGAGGATAGATGAACGTGCCCCTTGCTACGTATTCCTTCAGGATGTCGTTCTGGACTGTGCCTCGAAGGGACTTCGTCGGGACGCCGGACTGCTCCGCTACCGCGGAGTACATTGCCAGGAGGATTGCAGCGGTCGAGTTGATCGTCATCGACGTGGAAACCTTGTCCAACGGCAGGCCCTCCAACAGGACCGCCATGTCGTCGATGCAGGAGATCGCCACCCCAGCCCGGCCGACCTCTCCCAGCGCCAGCGGGTGGTCGGAGTCGTATCCCATCTGCGTGGGCAGGTCAATGGCTACGGACAGGCCCGTCGTGCCGCTCTCGATCAGCCGCCGATAGCGTTCGTTGGACTGCCGGGCATCGCCGAAGCCGGCGTACTGGCGCATCGTCCACAGACGGTCGCGGTACATTCCCGGGTGGATTCCGCGGGTGAAGGGAAACTCTCCCGGTGCTTCGGCCGTTCCGGGCTGCGGCTTGGTGTTGGGCTTCATAGCCTCCGTAGGGTCACGCTTGGCGCCGGCGCCGTGCGAGCTTCTTCGCCCGGCGGAAGGAATCGAAGCCGAACCAGATGAAGACCGTGGCGACCACGCATGCCACTACCAAGCGGGTCATTGCCTCAGGCAGTCTCCGGTAGGCCTGAATGAGGCCGAAGGGGCCGAACACGAAGAACGCCGCAAAGGCGAAGAACATGAATCCGACCACCTCGTGGGCCAGTTCGCGCGCGAGCGAGATGAAGCGGGGGATTGTGCTGCGAATCGCGTCAAGCCCGGCGCTCAGCGCTCTGGCGACATTCATGCTGAGAATCTTACCAGCCGGCCGCCGCGGACCAGCGCTTGGGGAGTGTCCCGAGGCCCGCCCCGCGGACGGCGCGGGAGCAAGCCTCAGATGGTCGAATCGTGCAAACTAAAGGGGGCCAACATGGCGCACCGAGACCACTTCCGGGCTGCCCCCCTGCTGCTAGCCGCGGCTTGCGCTTGCGCACAGTCCCCGCATCGCATCGAGGCCGAGGGAGCAGACATTCTGATCACGCCGATCCTACACTCCAGCGTGCAGATCGAGCATTCCGGCACAGTTGTCCACATCGACCCTTGGAGCGCTGGCGACCTCTCCTCGGCCAAGCCTGCGGACCTGATCCTTGTCACCGACGATCCGCCTCACCATCTCGATCCTGTCGCCATTGAGCAGCTGCGCAAGCCTGGGGCACCGGTCGTGCTGACGGCGACCGCACACGCCAAGCTTGGTGAAGGAACTGTCCTCGCGAATGGGGAGAGTGGGGTCTTCGCAGGTGTGCCCGTGGAGGCCGTGCCGGCCTACGACATGACGCCGGGCCAGCCGTGGCACCCCAAGGGGGAGGCCAACGGGTACGTGATCACGCTCGGAGGGCGGCGGCTCTTTTTCTCGGGCGTGGGCGAGTGCGTCCCGGAGATTCAGGCCTTGCAGCGCATCGATGTGGCGTTCATGCCCATGAACCTGCCCCTCGACCGGATGCGCCCGGTTCCGGTTGCGGAGTGCGCGAAGACCTTCCGCCCTGAGGTCTTGTACCTGATCCACTACGACAACGCCACAGCCCGGTGGTTCGAGAATCCCGAGCAGCCTCGGCCTGCCAATGCGGCCGAGATCGCCTCCACAATCCAGACACTGCGGGACGCGCTTGCAGACGAGCCGGTCGAGGTGCGCGACGGCGATTGGTACCCCCAGCGATAGGGAGATCGACCCCAACTCCCGTGCCGCGTCCGAACGGGCCGGCAGGGCGGTCCTACGTCAGGATCTCCTTGACCACCCTTCCGCCGACATCCGTGAGGCGGAAGTCGCGGCCTTGGTGCCGGTAGGTCAGCTTCTCGTGGTCAAACCCGAGACAGTGCAACAGCGTAGCCTGCAGGTCGTGCACATGGACCTTGCCCTCGACCGGCTTCAAGCCGATGTCGTCAGTATTGCCGACGATCCGCCCTCGGGCCGTGCCGCCTCCGGCCAGCCACACGCTGAAGCAGTTGGGATGGTGGTCCCGGCCGGGATCCTCGTCTTGGCGGTCCTTCAGCCGATCCCGTGGCTCCGCGTTCAGTTCGGCAACTGGATCTCAACCTCGACCGCCCGCCAGCGCTTGCCGACATCCTCCAGGACCGGCTGCGAGGCCAGCCTGTCCACCGATTCACTGGCGCTCTTTGGAGTCGTCGGCTTAGCTTGGTAGGTAACGCCGCTGTTACTTGTGGCGTCCGGCACGTGCTGTCCACGAGCACCAGACTCGGTCGCTCCTCGAGCGGCACCTCGTCCAACACTCGTACCAGCCCCGGTCGGTCATGCATCGAGTGCTCCTCATCAACGAATTCCCTCGCCGTGTCCGGCACGAGCCGCGAGAGGCTCCTGAGAACCATGTGCAGCACCTGCGAAGGACGCACTGGCTTGCTGGAGTTTCAGCCGATCTCGGCTCCCTCCGTACACTCACCGACCCGATTCACTGTCGTGCCGATGTCCAAGATTCCTTACGCAGCGGTTGCACGACGCTTAGGATGTTCT
>JAJDWM010000286.1 GCA_022825595.1 Bryobacterales bacterium
CGGACAGCGGGTCGAGTGGACGCCAACGCCCTTTCCCCGCGTCACGTACCCGACGATCTCGTCGCCCGGGATCGGGTTGCAGCAGCGGCTGCGGTACACCAGCACGCCGTCGATGCCGTCGACCTCGAGCGTCGTTTCCCCAACCGACGCGCTGCCGGGCGGGCCCGCCGTGTCCGGTCCCGGCGCCATCGTCGCCGCCTTCGGCGCCCGGAACTGCTGGTCGGCGAAGATCTTTCGCAACACCTGCCGGACCGAAAGGCGGCCATAGCCCAGCCGCGCGTGGAGGTCGTCCAGCGTCGAGCAGCCGAAGGCCCGGCCGACCTCTGCGAGCCGCTCGGGCGACACCTGCCGGAACGGGAGCTTGAGCTGGCGCGCTTCCCGCTCGAGCAGCCGCGTGCCGACCTCGATCGCCTGCCGGCGCCTCTCCGCGTTGATCCACTGCTTGATCTTGTTCCGCGCTCGGGACGTCTTCACGAAAGAAAGCCAGTCCTGGGTCGGATGGCTGCCGGGCCTGGTGAGCACCTCTACGATCTCGCCGTTGGCGAGCGGCCTTCTCAAGGACGCGATCTGGCCGTCCACCTTCGCACCCACACAGCTGTGGCCGACTTCAGTGTGGATCGCGTATGCGAAGTCCACCGGCGTCGCGTCCCGCGGCAGGGTGATCACCTTCCCCTTGGGTGTGAACACGTAGACCTCTTCCGGATACAGGTCGATCCTCAGCGTCGACAGGAAGTCTGCCGGATCCTGCATCTCCCGCTGCCACTCCACCAGACGCCTGAGCCAGGCCATCTGGCGATCTCCGGCGTCCGGGCCGCGCTTGCCCTCCTTGTACTTCCAGTGCGCACAGATGCCCTCCTCGGCCATCTCGTGCATCTCCTGAGTCCGGATCTGCACCTCGAATCGCTGGCCCCCTCGCGTCACGACCGAGGTGTGCAGGGACTGGTACAGGTTCGGCCGCGGCATTGCCACGAAGTCCTTTATGCGGCCCGGGACTGGCTGCCACTGCCCGTGGATCACTCCCATGGCGGCGTAGCAGTGGGTCTTGGAATCCGTGATCACCCTTAGCGCCAGCAGGTCGTAGACCATGTCGAATGTCACCTTCTGGCGCCGCAGCTTCTGGTGGATCGAGTACGGCCGCTTGATTCGGCCGTGGACCGTCGCCGGAATTCCCGCCGCCTCCAGCTTCTCGGCCAAGGTCTTCCGCATCTGGCCGAGAAAGTCCTCGCTGGCCTCGCGGCGGGACTCGATCTGGGACGTGATGGCCCGGTAGGCGCTCGGCTCAAGATGGGAGAACGCCAGATCCTCGAGCTCGCTGCGGACCTTGCCCATGCCCAGGCGCAGCGCAACTGGCGCGTAGATTTCCCGGGTCTCCAGTGCGATGCGACGCCGCCGGTCAGGATCCAAGGCGCCCAGCGTGCGCATGTTGTGGATGCGGTCCGCCAGCTTGATCAGGATTACCCGGATGTCCTGGACCATCGCCAGCACCATCTTGCGGAAGGTCTCCGCCTGGCGCTGCTCGATCGACTGGTACCGCAGGCGGCCGATCTTGGTGACCCCGTCCACGCAGCGGGCGATGCCGTTGCCGAACGCCTTCCGGAGTTCCGGCAGGGTCGTCGACGTGTCCTCCAGGACGTCGTGCAGCAGGCCCGCCGCCACCGCGGTCTGGTCCAGACGCATGTCGGCGAGGATGTGCGCGACCTCTAGCGGGTGGGAAATGTACGGCTCGCCGCTCTTTCGGAAGCAGCCGGCGTGCCGCTCGGTTGCGAACTCGAATGCCCTCCGGACAATCTCCGTGCCGTGGGCCGGGCGAGTCGACACGAGCTTCGCCTCCAGCTCGCCGTAGCGGCTGGCGGCTTGCGGTCGGGACGCGGCGAGCGGCGGCGCCACCGATACACGCCCTGCTGGCATTGCGACCCTCGCAGCCGGGCCAAGAATTCAGCCCGGGGCCACCCATTCGGGCCCCGGGCCGATTATACGCCCCCACGCCGCGCGGCGCGCGGAACGACGTCCCTATTCGTCCGTCGTGAAGGCCTCGATGGTGCTCTCCTCAGCCTTGCGACGGCGTGTCTCAAGTGCCTTGTCGACCCACTCGTCGGCGGTCGCGAGCAGCTGGTCGTGCTCCTGGGTCGAATCGGCGAGGTCGGCCTTCTCCCTATACAGGAGGTTCACGTACGCCATGGCGTCGTCGTATTGCTCGTCAATCTTCAGCGCCTCTTCGAGCGCCACCAGACCCTCGTCGATCTTCGGCACGATCTCTTCCTTGAGGGCCGCATACTCCTCGCGCTGGGAACGGTTCATCCGAGCTCGGACCGAGATCGGGCCCGGGTCCTCCTGCGCCAGCCCCGCGTTTGCGCGGAACTCGAGACGGGGCTCGTAGGACTGCGTCCACGCGATCACGCCGATCGTGTAGTACGACTCCTTGTAGTCCGGCTGCTGCTCCAGCACCTTGCCGTGCCACTCCTTGGCGAGCTCCATCTCCTTCATGTTGAAGTAGAGCGAGGCTATGCTCTGCAGCGCCGTCGCGTTCGTGGGATCGTCCTCCAGGACTGCCTTGAACCCGTCCAGCGCCTTGTGGGCAATGTCAAGGTTCTCCTTGTACTCGGCCCCCGGCTGGTACTGCATCATGGTCGAATACGCCCCGTAGACGCGCGCCGCCCTAAGCTCCGGATCTAGGTCGGCGGCCTCCTCGAAGTACGTGCCGGCGCGCACGAAATCGCCCGCCGTGAAGGCGCCCACACCCTTGTTGAGGGCGTTGCGCGCCTTGAGGAAGTCAAGGTTCGCCCAGACCCAGTAGCCCGGGATGGCGAACAGAAGCACGACGATGGCCGTCACCACCACCTTGAAGTTCATCTTCATTTGCTATGCACTCTCCGTGTCTTGCCTGTGTCTGCCCCGCCGACGCCGGCTACTCGATCTGCTCCGTCAGCAGCCCGATCTTGTCGACGCCAGCGCCCTTGCCGATGTCGATGATCTTAGCCACGTCCTGATAGTCCAGCACCGGTGCCCCGCGCACGAACATGACCCGTTCGGCGCGCGTCTTGAAGATGTCCCGAAGGTTGTCCTCAAGCGTGTCAAGGGTCGACGGATCGCGGTTGATCATGATTGACCGGTCCGCGTTGACCGACACTACGACGGTGCGAGCATTCGGCTGGACCTGAGTCTGCTCGTTCTCGTTCGGCTGCGGCACGAGCGCCTCCAGCCCTTTCGGCGTGATCGGCGTGATGACCATGAAGATGATCAGCAGCACGAGCAGCACGTCAATCAGGGGCGTCATGTTGATGTAGGGCACGGACTTGCTGCCCGAGCCTCCTCCGACTGCCATTGCCATGGTGTGTTTCCTCCTCTCAGCGCTGTCCCGGCGTCCCTCGGCGGGTTAGCCGAAGCTGCCGGCGCCCTCTTCCTTCTCGGTCAGCAATCCGACCTGGTCGACGCCCGAAGTGCGGACGGCGTTGACCACCTCGACGACCCGCTCGTACCGCGACCGGGCGTCGCACTTGATGTACACCGTCTTGTCGATCCGGTTGCTCACCACATCGCTCACGGCCGAGGTGAGCTCGCCCAGATCCTCCAGCTTGGAAGTCCCCAGGAACACCTGCCCATCCCTCGTAACGGCCACGACCACGGCGTCCTCCGCGTCGGCCTCGTCCATCGCCACAGGATTGCGCGTACGCACGAGGTCCACGCTGACGCCCTTGCTGAGCATCGGCGTGATCACCATGAAGATGATCAGCAGCACGAGCATCACGTCGACCATCGGAGTGACGTTGATCTCGTTGATCGCGGCCATCCCGCCGCGCGTGCCCTTCTTTACGCCCTCTTCGCCGAGCTCCCCGAGTTCGTTCACTATGCGTTCTTCATCCACTGCCATTCGCTCCTTCCCGAGCAGCCGCCCGCCGATCCGGCGGGCGACCGCTACACGATACTACAGCCGGTCACCGCGCTGGCCTTCGCCGGCGCCGATCAGGCGTTCCTCTTCAAGAAGTAGTCGATCAGCTCCGAGCTGGCGTTCTCCATCTCAACGTCAAAGCCCTCGACCTTGGAGTTGAAGTAGTTGAACATCCAGACGGCGGGCAGCGCCACGAACAGCCCGATGGCCGTCGCGACCAAGGCCTCGGAAATGCCGCCGGCGACGGCACCAAGGCCTGTCGAGCGCTCCTGCGAGATGCCTTGGAACGCGTTGATGATGCCCACCACCGTGCCGAAGAGGCCCACGAAGGGCGCCGTCGAGCCGATCGTGGCGAGGCCGCTCAGGCCGCGGTTGAGTTCGGCGTGCGTGATCGCCTGCGCCCGCTCCAGCGCCCGCTTCGAGGCGTCGATCGTCAGGCCAGTTATCTGGGAACCCCCCTGGCCGGCGGACTTGAACTCCGCGAGGCCGGCGGAGACGACCTTGGCTAAGTGGCTCTTCTTGAAGTTCTCGGCCAGCTTGACGGCGTCGTCAAGCTTGCCCTTGCGCAATGCGCCGGCGATGGCCGGGGCGAACTCGCGCGACTGCTTCTTGGCCGCGAAGTACGCCAAGCCGCGATCGATCATTACTCCGATCGACCACGCCGACATCAGGAACATGATGATGACCACGGACTTGGCCGCGAAGCCCATCTGGTTCCACATCGAAATCGTGTCAAAGCCGATCTCCTGCTGCAGCAGGAAAGCGGCCGTTGTGAATTGGGAAAGCATCTTCCTTGTGTTGTCCTCCTAAAGAAATACGGTGTCCGAATGACCAACTGTACGTGCCGGGAGGGCCAGACGCGCCGCGCCGGCCAGACCCGACCCCCCCGGGGGGAGAGCGATGACGCGCATCACCCGCTGAGAGTGAAGTTCACGTCGATGTTTGTTAGCACCTCCACGGCCTCGCCGTTGAGCAGCGTGGGCCTGTAGCGCCACTGCTTCACCGCGGCCAGCGCGGCCGGGACCAGCAGCGGGTGGCCCGACATCACCTCAAGCTTCTGGATCGTGCCGTCCTTGGCGATCACGGCCGAGAGCTTGACGGTCCCCTGAATGCGCGCCTGGCGGGCCAGCTGCGGATACTGGGGACGCACCTGACGGGTCAGGCGCGCCTTGGCCACGTTGCCGCCGACGCGGATGCGCTTCGGCGGGGCCTTCTTCTTGACCGGCGGAGGCGGCGGGGGCGGCGGGGGCGCATTTGACGCCGCCGCTGTGATGATCCCTCCCAGCACGCCGCCGATCTGTCCGCCGACGGATCCGCCGGGGACACCGCCGACCACGCCAGCGATTCCAGCCGACGGTGCCTGGATGTCCTCCTCGATGATGGCGACCTTGTCGGGGATCGCCACGGGCTGCGTCAGCGCGCCGCTGTCGAACTCCTTGGGCACCGCCTTGACCTGCACGATGGCGGCAGGCGGCGGGGGCGGCGGCGGCGGCGGCGGCGGCGCCGTCAGGAAACTCACGAAGTCTGCCGCGGGCAGCTCGTAGTAGTTGATCAGGGGGATCAGGAGAGCGATCCCTACAAGCAGCAGCTGCAGCGCCGTCGACAGCATCACGGACCACCGCGAAGTGTCCTTTTCCATGTTCTCCATTAAGGCATCTTCGAACATTGTTCCTGTTTCCTCCTTATTACTCTGGCTCGCGGGCGCTCAGCGCCTCCTCCGGCCTCCTCCGGCCCGCGCCGTCTGCAGGCCCTGGCCCCACAACAGGACGGGACTGGCGATGAAGATCGAGGAATACGTCCCGACCAGCACGCCAACGGCCAGCCCAAAGGAGAAGCCGCGCAGGACCTCCCCGCCGAGCACGAGCAGGCACAGCACGGCCACCAGCGTCAGGCCCGACGTCAGCACAGTGCGGCTGAGCGTCTGGTTGATGCTGAGGTTCAGCAGGTCCGTCATGCTCGACTTGCGGACCGCGGCGCGGTTTTCGCGCACACGGTCGAATATCACGATCGTGTCGTTCATCGAGTAGCCAACCAGTGTGAGCAATGCGGCCACGACTGTCAACTCAATCTCCCGGTCGAAAAGCGAGAAGAATCCGATCGTGATGAACACGTCGTGGAAGACGGCGATGACCGCCGCCACGCCGTAGATCCACTCGAAGCGGAACGCAATGTAGACTAGCATACCCGCTAGCGCGAAGAGCGTGGCCTTGATCGCCTGCCACTGTAACTCGGCCCCGATCTTCGGCCCCACCACCTCGACACCGCCGATGTGGAAGGCACCGGCCTCGGCCACCCGCGGGACGGCCGCCACGACGCTGGAGGGGACCCCCGGCACGTCGGACAGCTCTGCCAAGTCGCGCAGCAGGCCCGAGCGAGGCGCCTGGTCCCTCCAATCCACCATCGCCTCGGCGTGGCTCGTCAAGTCGCGGCTCGAGTGCCCGGCGTCTCGCAGCGTCCGCTCGGCGAGCAGTCGCTGGGCAAGCGCCTCCGGGCTGGCATTGTTGAAGTCCAGCTTGCCCTCGCCGATCGGGTAGATCTCCCGCAACGTCTCGATGACCTGGTCCTTTCCGGAGGTCTCGACTACGTCGCCCGCCAGATCGAGGTCGATCTTCAGCTCGTGAGACTCGGCGCTGTCCTGGAACGGCTGCAGTGTGGCCACGCTGAGCCCCTTGCCCTGGAGCACGCCGCGGATGCGCTCCGGGTCGGGAGCGTCGCGGAACTTCACGTACACCAAGGTCCCGCCCTTGAAGTCGATCCCGAACTTGAGGCCGCCCTTGGTGACCGCGCTGCCGATGCCGGCCAGCAGCAGCACGGCAGATAGCGCGATGAAGATCTTGCGGCGGCCGAGGAAGTCGATGCTGGTCTGGCCGATCAGTTGCATGTCGCTCGCAGCTCGTCACGGCGCCCCTTGTCTGCCTAGACACCGCAGGGCGCCTCCGGGTTCCCGGACTCTAGATGCTCATCTCCTTCAGGTTCCGCTTTCGCCACATGCTGAGGTCGAAGATCAGCCGCGACACGAAGACCGACGTGAACAGGTTCGCCAGCAGTCCGATCGCGAGCGTGACGGCAAAGCCGCGCACTGGCCCACGGCCGAACAGGAACAGGAAGGCCGCCGCGATGATCGTCGTCAGGTTGGTGTCGATGATCGTCAGGAAGGCCTTGCCGAAGCCCGCATTCAGCGCCGCGACGACAGCCTTGCCGGCGCGCAGCTCCTCGCGTATGCGTTCGAAGATCAGAACATTGGCGTCGACCGCCATGCCGATCGTGAGAATGATGCCGGCGATTCCGGGGAGGGTCAGCGTGAAGCCGAACGCGCTCAGGACGGCCAGCAGGATCAGGAGATTGAAGAACAGGGCAAGGTTGGCGTTGATGCCGGCCAGCCGGTAGTAGGCCAGCATGACGACGACGATGATGCAAACGCCGACAATGGCGCTGCGGACGCCCTGACGAATGGAGTCCGCGCCCAAGGACGCCCCCACCGTGCGTTCCTCAAGGTAGACCACCGACGCGGGAAGGGCCCCGGCGCGGAGCACCAGAGCCAAGTCAAGGGACTCGGTCTGGCCGTCGATGTTGTTGATGACCCCTTCGGACTCGATGCGCGACTCGATCGAGGCGACGCTCTGCACGCGCCGATCGAGCACGACAGCGAGGTTCTGCCCGATGTTCGCCGCCGTGAAGATCCCGAAGCGCTGCCCGGCCTGCCGCGAGAGGCTGAAGGCCACCTGCCAAGCGCCGGGGTTCTGGGTGTCGCGGCCCGCCGTCGCGCCCCGCAGGTCGCGGCCCGTGACGACAGGGTTGCGCTCGAGCAGGTACCACTCGCTGCGGCCGCGTTCGGCGTAGTGGGCCAGTTCGCTGTTGGCCGGCAGGATGCCGTTGTTCTGGGAGCGGGCCGCCTCCGGCGACGAGAACGGTCCGTCGATCACCTTCTTGATCTCCAGCTGCGCGGACATCTGCAGCAGGTTCATCACCCGCGCCGGGTCGCTCACCCCGGGCAGCTGCACCAAGATTTCGTGCTCGGCCTCGGCCCGCCCGTGTTGCTGGATAACCGGCTCTGTGAGCCCCAAGCCGTTGATGCGGTTCTCGATCGTGGACATCGACTGCTGGAGCGTCTCGGCCTTGAGGCGCAGCAGCTCGCTTGGCCGCATGCCGAGGGCGAACGAACTCCCGCCCGTCGAGCTGGCCAGCCAAGACGGAGCCTCTTCCTCGAGGATCGCCCGCACGTCGCTGACGCGGTCCGTAGGAGTACCGTCCAGCTGAATCTCGATCGAGTCCGCCTCCTCTATCGATCCAGGGTCGTTGCGCCGGATGGACGTGTAGGAGATTCCCGCGCGGAGGAGGCGCGTGCGGATGCGGTCGATGGTCTGGTCGGCCTCGGCCTTGAGGGCGTCCTGAACCTGGACCTGCAGGATGAGGTGCGTGCCACCTTTGAGGTCTAGGCCGAGGGCGATGTTGTCGGCAAGGTTTTGGCGGATCGCGTCCCAGTTGGGGTTCACGCCGATCACTCGCCAAGCGCACAGCAGAAACACGCCGGCGACCAGCGCAATCTTGAGTCCGAAGCGGCTTCTCATCTTCGAGCTGTTGGCCTACCCGGCGCTACTTGCGGGATCCCTCCGCCATTCCGACCACCGCGCTGCGGGCAAACTCGAGCTTCGTGCCGTCGGGCGGCAGGCGCAGCGTCACGCGCGCCGAGGCCAGCCCCACTACCGTCCCAGTCAGCCCCGCGTTCGTGACTACCCGGTCTCCGGTCTTCAGGCTCGCGAGCATCTGGTCGAGCTTCTTCTGCCGCCTCCGCGCCGGGAGGATCACCACCAACACGAAGATCGCAACCATCAGCAGGATCGGCATGAAGGCGCTCATGCCAGACTGCTGCAGCAGCAGGGCCGGCCAGATGGCTGGAGAATCCACGGTGGACTCCGGATCCCGGTGTGCGGGAACCCCCACTATAGCGAACGCGTCGGCCCACGGCAGACCGGCCCCTGCGCTCCAAGCCGGTCAGTCGCCGGACGGGCCGGACTGACGCAGGAAATCCGGCAGCGTGCCCGCGATTATGGCCTCTCGGATCCTGCGCATCGTGTCGAGGTAGAGCCAGAGGTTGTGCATCGTTGCAAGCGTCGAGTAGAGCATCTCCCGCGCCAGGAAGAGATGCCGCAGGTACGCCCGAGTGAAATTGCGGCAGGCGTAGCACTGGCAGCGCTCCTCCACGGGCACGTGCGAGCGTGCGTGCGCCGCATTCTTGATCATGATCTTGCCGGCCCGTGTGAACAGGCACCCGTTGCGGGCGTTGCGCGTGGGCAGCACACAGTCCATCATGTCGATGCCCAGCGCGACATAGCGGCCGAGTTCCGCGGGCATTCCCACGCCCATCGCGTATCGCGGACGGCATCGCGGCAGCTCGGCCTCGCAAGCGGCCACCATGTCGTAGCTCAATTCGCGAGGCTCGCCGACCGACAGCCCGCCGATGGCGTACCCGGGCGCGCCGAGGTCGACAAGGCGGCGGGCGCACTCGCGGCGCAGGTCGGTGTACGTTGAGCCTTGGACGATGGCGAACAGCATGTCCGCGGGCTCCGGGCCGCCCGTGCGCCACCGGCCGAATGAACGCTCCGCCCACCGGGCGCTCAGCCGCATCGACTCGCGCGCCGGCGCGGCATCGACCGGGTATGGCGTGCACTCATCGAGGACCATCATGATGTCGCTGCCGAGGGCCCGCTGGATGTCGATGGCCTTCTCCGGGCTAAGGAAATGAAGCGAGCCATCGAGGTGCGAGCGAAACTCCACACCGTCCTCGCTCACCTTGCGCAGGTTGGCCAGGCTAAAGACCTGATAGCCGCCCGAGTCGGTCAGGATCGCCCGCGGCCAGCGCATGAACGAATGCAGGCCGCCAGCCTCCCGGATCGTTGCCG
>JAJDWM010000704.1 GCA_022825595.1 Bryobacterales bacterium
TGGACTATTATCTCGTGTGGATTGGTTGGCGGGTGTCTGCTCGATCCCGGCAGTACCTTGAGTCGCTGCGCGACACCACTGCGTCGTTGTTCGAGGTTGTCGCCGTCGCCCCCGGGCGGAGTCTGAAGCTGCGTGATTTGCTTCGTGGCGGCAAGCCCATGACTGTTTGGGAGACGACTGCATCCAAGAGCCTAGCGCCGTGGGAACGAATCGCAGCACGCATCGTCACTGTGGACGGTAAGAGAGAGCTCACTGGCGCCATGCTGCACTACCGATTCGACTGGGCGAGGGGTGCGCAGGAAGCGGTCGAGGACCTAGCAAGGAAGGCAAGGAAGAGAATCGTCCTAGCCCGGCGAAGGGCCCGCGTTAGACGCCGCCGACGCAGGGCATCACGCGCGGCAGCGTCACCGATGTCGAGAGCAGCATTCATTCGCACGCTGCCCTACACCGAGGTCCTATCGAGCTTCTGGACGCAGGACATGATTGAGCGGAGCTACACAGCGATGCCCGAGCTGTTGAACACGGACAGCGAAGGGCTCGTCATCTCCGAGCTCCGATTCCCGATAAGCGGTGACGAGGCAAGGGTCGCGGCGCTGCTGGATGAGATTGCGGACTTCGAGCGAGTTGAGGGACATGAAGCACAGTGGGTGTGGTCCGCCCCGGGTTCGCCCATGCAACGGGTTGGCCAGCATGGTGGCGAGACTCCATCTGCGGCGCCCGGGAGCGATTCCTCGACGACCGTTCTCGGTATGGCCCAAGTCGAGGCTGGTGTCCTCACGCTTTGCGTGAACTCGGAGGAACGGGCCGAACGTGGCCGCTCTATCCTGTTCTCCAAGCTGGGTGGTCTCGTCGGACCGCCGCAAACAAGCACCCATGACGTACTCCAAGCGTTTAGGGAGAGCGAGCCGGAGCCCCCGCCGGAAGAGCCTCCGACCGAAGAGGAGCTTCAGGCAATCCACCAGCTCCTTGACGATCACTATCGCCGCACGCTGGACGAGCCGCTGCCCGTGCTTGGAGGCACAACATTGCGCAAGGCGGCGAGGATGAAGAGGGGCCGCGAGGAGGCCCTCAGCTGGCTCAAGCAGTTGGAGATTCTCGAGTACCATCGTGCAGCGGACCAAGGATGTGATCCCTATGACACGCGGTGGATTTGGAGCGAGTTGGGCCTAGAGGATTACCGCTGAGACGCCGCACACTCGGATTGGGGCTCGTCTTCGAGGTCCCCGAATTGCCGCGCCGCGAAGCGCGCAGCAGGCGTCAGGCGAGTCACTACGGTCCGAAGGATCCACGGCCCTTGGCCCAAGGAAGGCGGCGCATGACAGGCTCGCCTCTCTGGCCCGCATCCTGCATTGCGCACACAACTTGCCCGCAAACGGATTCTCGTGTCGAGACCCATCACGCTCATTGAGGTCCCCGAATCTGTCTGCTCTGACCTGACCGCCCGCGTCCGGGAGGAATTGCCAGCGTTGCGTAAACCGGCTCGCGAAAGAAACCAATGGACCTGTCCGGCATTTCTCCCCGTTGGAGGGCATGGCCATTCGCCGGCACGGTGGAAGGGGCCGGACAGAACGCTCCTCAGGAAGGGCAGTTACGCAAACCGAGCACGGGCACGACAATTGCACTGCTGGCCCGGGCCCGTGCGAGTGACGCGCATTGGGAATGCTCCCGGCCAGGGGTGCAGTTCCTGGCAGCCAAACCGGCGTGTCGGGAGAGGCTTAACCGCCACTCTCGGACGGCAGCCGCTCTTCCGATAGGTGCCGATCGCCGAATACATCGGCAAAGACGGCTTCGACTCGCTTGGACTTTGCGTCCGTCAGTGCCGCTAACTCCTTTGTGCGTGCGCGGCGTGAGAGGATGCGGTCGTTCTGGTCGAGCAAGCGGAAGAGCAGGTCGATGGTTCGTTCAGGCATCTCGAGCATCGCCCCGATGCGTCTGCGGAACGCATCGTAACGACGTAGCCAGTCGCACTCTTCCGGAAGGTCGCGCTCGATCACTTGGCGGACGCAGTCATAGAGGAACTCGGCGTGGGGAGTGGCGTCGAAGAAGCGGTAGAAGTCTGCAGTGTCGTTCTTGACCCGGACGTTGAACCCTTCGGTCGGCTCCCATCTGATGTGTGGCAGCAGGCGTTGCGAATAGGATTCCAGTGTGTCGCGGTATCGGTCGATCTCGCGCAGGACCGCGGCCGACACGGGGAAGACGATGCCGGGGGACGTGTAGCCGCGCTGTGCCAGCACATGGTGGATCAGGTACCGGTGAAGCCGGCCGTTGCCGTCCTCCAATGGGTGTGCATAGACAAAGCCGAAGGCTAGGATGGCCGCCGCGATCACAGGATCCATCTCCCGGGCCGGTCCGCGGTCAAAGGCGATCATGCCCTCGACGAGATCCGCAAGGTCTCGGGGGCATGCGCTGACGTGGACCGGCCGCGGCATGCGTGTTGCACGTTCGTGCTCGCCAACAAAGCCATCCTCCTTGCGTAAGCCGAACCTGACGAAGCGGCTATCGCCGATCCCGATGCGCTGCAGCCGCAGAAGCTCGTCAACGTCCAGCGGCCGACGCCCGGCCTCGCCGATGGCGCTGCCCCAGCGCTGGATACGGTCCAAGGGCGGTCGCTCGCCCTCGATCACGAAGCTGGCCCTAGCGTCCTTAAGCAATAGGAAGGCAGCGGTGCGGGCAAGCACATCGCGCGGCACGTCGGCGACCGCATCCCGTGCGCGCCGTGGCAACTCTAGCTCGGCAAACTCTTCGAGCGTCTTGGTTCGGAACACGAGCGGGCAGAATTCAGGTGTGCCGGGGAGGTTGTTCCTCAGCCGATACCTGGGCGCGGTCTCACCATCGATGCCCACCTGCTGGGATGGGTTCAACACCGGGACATAGCGGCCGCTCGTGGCGTCGGGCAAGTCCAGACTGCGTCCGGTCAGCCACTCGAACAGGAACCAGACGCGGCGTGCGTAGCTGCCAGTCGGCCTCGCCCGCGCGATTTCCTCAATTGGGGCAGTGGAGACGGTGAGGAACAGCCGCTTGAGGACCGCCAAGTCCAGCCCTTCGTACTTCAACGCGAACGTCAGGTGCCCCTCCAATGTGGGTGCCGGTGCGTGGCGGGGCGTCATGATCCGCCAGCGATCGTAGTCCCGGATGCGGTGGCGCTGGCCGGTGGCTCTCAGCCTGCGGGGCAGCGGGACTTCAAGGTCGAAGGCATCAATCAGCGCACTGTAGCCCGCCGGTGTTGCGGTCTCGGGCAGCCGTCTGCCCCGAAAAACCGCCACAGGGCCGGAGAAGGGGTGGATACGGATCTTGGTCACGACAACAGCTCTTGGCTCGACCTCCATCGGTTCCGGAGAGAGAATCTCTCCGAAATCTGACTCTATTGCACGAAAATTGATCCTTGATGGCCGATTCTCGTGAATATTGGTTCTCAGTGGCCCGCCACATCAATCGAATCCACCGGCTCGGCCCGACGGGTCGGGCGCCACCCACGCCCAATGGCTGACAGAAGATCGGTGTTTCAGGGAAGGGGCACGGGGACTTAGGCCCCCGGGCCAATTGTCGACCTCCCGTCAAGAGGAACGTCAGATCGAAACAATCGCCACTCGTTTGGTCGCACCAACTTCAAGTCCGACGAAGCCAGTTCTAGTCTCTCTAGAATGAGCCTTCTGGTGGAGGCTCGCCAGGCGAGTGGCTGGATAACGCTGAGGCCGTCACGGCCCGCTTGGACAGTCCCTAGGGCAAGCGAGACGGCATGCCCTGCGTCTTCCAAGCGGGGTTTTCAAGCAGCCTCCACGGGTTTGTAAACGGGTAGGAGTCCCAAGGCGCCTCGCCCCGCTGACGCGGATCTCCGTGCGCTCGAAGGTATGCCTCCAGGCGCCACAGAAGCTCCTGCTTGACCTCGGTCATGCTCGGATCCTCGGCAAGGTTCCGCAACTGGTGCGGGTCGGCCTCGAGGTCGTAGAGCTCTTCCGCCGGTCGGCGGCCGTACGCCATCAGGTAGTAGGGGCGAATGTTCTCGTCCAGCGCATTCGCTATCAGGAATGTCTTCGTAACGCCACGGTCGACGTCCCCGAAAAAGCCTTGGGGCGGCGCGTTGTAGTCCGGATCTCCCGCCGGCCAGCGATCTGGCTCGTAGTTGCGGATGTAGGCGTGCTTGTGTGTGCGGATCGCGCGCATGGGATAGCCGACGCCGCCACGCCGGGCGATCGTGTGACGCTCGAAAGCCGCGACCACGAAGTCACGCGACTGGTCCACCAATCCCTCGCGGTCCGAGCGTGCGATCTCCCATAGGCTGCGGCCGGACATGACATCGGGCACCTCGACGGACGCGGCCTCCAGCATCGTGGGCGCGATGTCGACCAAGCTGGCCAAATCGTCGACCCTGCGGCCGGGAGGGATCTGGCCGGGTAGACGCATGGCGAGAGGAACCTGGATGCCCGAGTCGTACAGGTTGCACTTGGAGCGGGGCAGCGGATTGCCGTGGTCGCTGGTCACGATCACCAAGGTGCTGTCCAACTCGTCCCTGTCCTCAAGCATCTGCAGCGCGCGGCCCAAATGCCGGTCGAAATGCTCGATCTCGACGCCGTAGTCGAGGATCTCTCCCCGCACGTCGGGATGGTCGGGCAATGCGCCGGGAAGGCGGGCCGAGGCCAAGTCCTTGCCGGCGCGCTTCCAGGCGCCGATGTCATAGCGCTGGTGCGGCTCGGAGGTCCCCAACCAGAAGAAGAATGGCTTCTCGGGATCGCGCCCTGCGAGAAACTCCTCGAAGTTGGCGGCATAGTCGGTGGCGTTGAGACCCGGTCGCCGATCTTCCTCTGCGAGCTTGCGATCGCTGCTGTTCTTTCCGAATACGTCCCGATTCCAGCCCTCCATGCGACCCGGGCTCCAAGTCTTGCCCGTGGCCCCAATCTCGTAGCCAGCGTCCTCCAGCAGCAACGTGAAGACCGCGAACTTGGAGCGCAGGATGCCAAGCAGGATGCCGCCTTCCTCAAGCTCCCAGATATTGCGGCCCGTCAGGATCGCGCTGCGCGAGGGCGTGCACGATGGCGC
>JAJDWM010000786.1 GCA_022825595.1 Bryobacterales bacterium
ACCAACCAAGATCAGTGAAGTTGGTCGGCGTGAACAAGGCAATCCTTGCAATCGCGACGATCGCATTCTGCCTGAGGGCTACGGGGTTCGAGCAATCTGAACTTCCGTCGCGATGGTTGCAGTAGAGGGCAAGAGACATCCAATCAGGAAACGTGCCGTGGCGTGGGCAGTGGCTGGGTTGGCGATGGCGGCCGGGTTGGCGTTCGTCTGATTCCGGCCTGACTTCATTCTGCCCGGACGAGACTTGCAGCCGGCGTCGACCGCGGACCCCTGTCCCGGCGCCTGCGCCGCGGGACAGACGGGGCCAAGGCGGCCTGCACCGCTCCACCGTCGCCACGATCGCCGCGTAGCGGGCCCGTCCGCGTACATTCCCTGCCCGAGGTCCAGCAGGACGGCCGCTGAAGACAGTCCAGTCCCCGGCCAGACCGAAAAGCGAGCGCGACCACCTGCCCGCCTACTGCGCAGTACGGTGCTCCCGAACCCGTGCTGCCTTCAGCTGATCACAGCGCCTCGGCACCCCGAACAATGATCCTTGCGGCGCACTGTGGGACTTCCCGCACGCTCCGTTACCGACGGTTCGACGCTGCCCTCGTGGACGCGTCGGCCGGCCACCAGCAGCTGCCGCCCGGTGCCGTCACGCACCGCCGCTCGCTGGGCTCGTCGAGGCCTGCCTAATCTCTCTGATGGCGTTGGGGCCAACCACGGGACGCAGCGCTGCCTGCCGAGCCGCGTCAGCGCACTCGGCGGGGTCGCGTTCTGTGAAAGCACGGAAGGCCGGCCCAGTACCCGGCGTACCGTATCGCCGCTTGGAGCGACGCCAAGGAGCGAGCGGGACGGGGATTAGTCCCTTCCAGCATCTAGCGGAACTTGCCGGAACAAGCTCACTCCCTCCATCAGTCCCTCGAGCCGCGCCCAGCGCGGCTCCAGAGACCCCATACGCAATTCGAGCGCAATCATGCGGGCGTCCATCGCATCCATCCGTTTGTCCATCCGAGCCTGCCCACTGCGCATCAGCTGACCCAATCCGATGCCTAAGGCTGCCCCTACACCCAGAATCGCGATGAGTTCAGGACTCACGCATTGAGCGTACTCGAACCACGAGCGGAGGGGCGAGCCCGCCGGACAGCGCCACGATCGCCAGGGAGATCGAATCCCCGGCATGCGCGCCCTGATTCCGGCGAGACGGAGTTCCTCAACGACCGCAGGACACCAAGCGGTGACAGGACTGGCAGCCAAGCATGGCTATCTCGGCAGCTGGTCGGTGGCTTGACGCCCGATTTCCGGGCTGGGTGGTCAATGATCGGTATCCACTCCGAAGCTGGCTTCAGCATCCGCAGAGAGTTGGGATCCCGCGTCCTGTGGATGGCGCCGGCCCGGAGCGAGGTATCCTGCACGGCCGCACCCTAGCACCCTGTGGTATTGTCAGCGGAGCCAATTGGAGGGTGCCAGCGGTGAGATCAAGGACATCGGACTCGTGGCTCCAGATTGCGGCGATGCTCGCCGTGGCAGGAGCAGTGCTAGGAGGATGCTCAGGCCCGGCCGACTCCAGGCCGAACATCATCCTGGTCATCACGGATGACCAGGGATACGGCGACATCGGTGCGCACGGAAACCCCAAGATTCGGACTCCCAACCTCGACGCCCTCCACACCGAGAGTGTGCGGCTGACCAACTTCCACGTTGACCCGACTTGCTCCCCGACCCGCTCGGCGCTAGTGACAGGCCGCTACTCGTCGCGTACCGGGGTCTGGCACACGATCATGGGACGCTCAATCGTGCACCGTGACGAGAGGACCTTCGCGGACGTACTGTCGGAGGTCGGATACTCGACGGGATTCTTTGGGAAGTGGCACCTTGGCGACAACGCTCCCTACCGCCCGATCGACCGTGGCTTCCAAGAAGCCGTGTTCCACGGAGGAGGAGGCGTCGGTCAGACTCCGGACTACTGGGGCAACGACTACTTCGACGACACGTACTGGCACAACGGCGAGCCGAAGGCGTACGAAGGCTACTGCACGGACGTCTTCTTCGACAGCGCGCTGGACTTCATCGAGCACCAAGCAGCAGACAGTTCATCGCCGTTCTTCGTTTACCTCTCGACGAACGCGCCCCACGGTCCGTTCTTGGTCGACGAGGCCTACTCCGCCCCATACGCCGACGAGGGCGTGCCCAGCCCGATGGACAAGTTCTACGGAATGATCGAGAACATCGACGACAACATGGGCCGTCTCGTTGGAAAGCTCGACGAACTTGGCATTGCCGAGAACACGCTACTCATCTTCATGACGGACAACGGGACGGCGGCGGGGGTGACAGCGACCCATCCCACCCAACGGGTCGGCTCGACGAACCGCCAATTGCTGGAGCGGGCCGCAACGGAAGAGGCCGAGGGGGCGTGGCAGGGCTTCAACGCAGGAATGCGCGGCCGGAAGGGATCGGAGTACGACGGCGGCCACCGAGTCCCGTTCCTGGCCCGCTGGCCCCAAGGCGGACTGGGCGAGCCCCGTGACGTCGGCAACCTCACCGCTCATATCGACGTGCTGCCAACATTCGCCGACTTGGCCGGCATCGGTCGTCGTGAGGATCTTGACTGGGATGGCACGACTCTCCTGCCGCTGCTGCGCGGCGGGGAGTGGAGCGACCGTACTTTGGTCGTTCACTCCCAACGGATCCGCTTCCCGGAGCGCTGGCGGAAATCGGCCGTGATGACCGAACAGTACCGCCTGGTCAACGGCACCGAGCTCTACGACATGACTGTGGATCCCGGACAGGAGTCCGACATCGCGGCAGAGAGTCCTGAAGTTGTCGAGAGCCTGCGAGAGGCCTACGCCGCTTGGTGGGATCGAATTGACGAGCGTTTCGAGACGCACGTCTACATCGACATCGGAACGGACGCCGAGAATCCCGCGCGCATCACAGCCCATGACTGGCTGCCGCCCGACGACTCGGTTCGGGTCCCCTGGAATCAGGGGCACGTTGCGCAAGGACCTGCGGTCAACGGGACGTGGAACATCCGCGTTGCGCAGGCTGGGACGTACCAGTTCGATCTGTTCCAGCGCGACAAGCCGGCCGGATTTCCGATCGAGGCGGCGACGGCAACCCTCACGGTAGGAGACATCGAGCGCACTAGAGACGTTCCGGAAGGATCGCCTGGCGTTCAGATTGAAGTTGACTTGCAGGAGGGCAAGACCACGCTGCACACACTCTTCAGGGCCGCGGATGGCGCCGAGCGCGGCGCATTCTACGTCTACGCCCGACGCCTGTGACCAAGAATCACGGCGGAGGTTCTTGGACGGCAACATGAGTTGCGAGAACCGGGGCTCTCGGCAGGGACCCGTCCGACAGATCTTCGGACGCTTCCGCACCGTGCTAGCATGATCGGCGCTCCGGCGGCCAGAGCCGGTTCAGAAGGGATGTGGGTGTGCCCGAAGGCTTCATTTCCAGACGAGATTGGATGCGCCACTGCGCTAGCACCGGGGCGGGTGCAGCCCTAGCAGGAGCGGCCTCATCGGTGGCCGGAGCCGCGGAGGCAGCCTCGACCACGTACACCAACTACTTTGGCGACCTGCACAATCACAACCAAGTCGGCTACGCGCAGGGGAGCCTGGAGCGCAGCTTCGAAGTAGCGCGGAACCATCTGGACTTCTACGCGTTCACTCCGCATTCCTACTGGCCGGACATGGGCGAGTATGACGGGAAGATCCAGTACAAGTGGCGCAACGGGTTCGCGGTCGCGAAGGCTCGCTGGCCGGATGTGGTCAGGCTGGCGCGGGAATTCGACGACCCGGGCCACTTCACCACCATCTTGGGCTACGAGCGCCACGGCACGATGGAGGGTGACTACCACATCCTGTTCCCGGACCTTGCCGGGGACTACGAGCTTGTCGAGAGGCTCGACGACCTCAAAGCGTTCGCCAAGCGCAGGGGCTGTATCCTCGTGCCCCACCATCCCGCCAACCGTCTTGGACACCGGGGCGTCGCGTCCAGCTCGATCGACACGTCCGTGTCTCCCGTGCTGGAAATCCACTCGGAGTGGGGCTGTGCGGAGCACGACCGCGCCCCGCACCCGTACAAGCGCCACACTGAGGGCGGCCGCTGGACCAAGCACACCCTCCAGCACTACTTGAGCGAAGGCCACCGCCTAGGTGTCATAGCCAGCACAGACGACCATCTGGGCTACCCCGGGGGCTACCGCGAAGGCCTCGCAGTTGTCAAGGCCACGGCACTGACCCGGGAAGCGATCTTCGACGCAATCCGGTCGAGGCGCACGTATGCAGTCACGGGCGATCGCATCGAGCTGGATTTCTCGGTCAATGGCTCGATGATGGGCCAATCCGTCCCGTTCGCTCGCGAGAGGGAGATCCGCGCCACAATCCGAGGCTGGGACATGGTAGATCGCGTGGAGATCGTCAAGAATGGACGCGTGATCCACCGGGACTTTCCAGTGGACCGCATCCCCGGAGCCGACCGCTGGAGCGAGCCCGTGGTGGTGCGCTTCGAGTACGGCTGGGGTCCGTGGCCTGCGCTCGGTTGGGGCGGCACGGCGGACTGGGACTTCGAATTCGTCGTGGAGGGCGGATCCATCGA
>JAJDWM010000555.1 GCA_022825595.1 Bryobacterales bacterium
ACCGGACCGCAGCAAGGACCCTCCGCCTCGGGACCGAACCTTGGCCAAGTCCCAATGGCTACGCAAACCAGCGATGCTCCCGCCGACTGAGGTGCGCTCGGCAATTCTGGAGGCTGTCGAGCGCAACATCGGCATCCGTCCCGCCGACTGCGCCCGGGAAGCAGCTCGCATGCTCGGGATCAGGCGCGTGAGCGGGGAGATGCGCGAAGTGTTCGTGCGGCAAGCGCGGGAACTTGTAGCGACCGGACGACTGGCCCAGCTTCGCGACGAGTTGCGGTTGCCCTAGGAATCCACCGGGCGCAGCCCACGCCCGCGGGCGTCAATTGGCCCTGGCGGGCCTTCGGTAGCGCTCCCATCTCACACGGCGCGGGGAAATCGGTCGACGCGCTGCCCCCCCGGTCAGGTTGGGAGAATAGATTAGCCTTGCGGCGACCTGCCATGAAGGCGGCAGTTGACCGCTGGGTCGCAATCCACCGTCCAACGACGCCCGGGTTGACATCTCCCGGACCGTCAGGCTGCGTCGCGTCCTACGCCGGGAGGGCCTTTGCCGGGCAAATGCTGAGATTTGCTCGCTTCGGATGCCCAGCCCAACTTTAGGATCGAATTCGTCCGTGGGATCCGTTCAGATCGATCGTGCATTAGTGGGGAGCATTACCAGAAAGACAATGTGATGTGGCAGTTGTCGTCGTGTTGGTGGCCGCCATGCAGTAGTCTATTGTGCATCAGTTCGAGACTTGAACAGCGCATCAGAATATTTAGAATGGACGGTTCTATCCAGAAGATATGTGTCGGTAATCCCATGGCAATCGTATACCTCAACCTCAACCTGGCGACCAGTCCAGAAAGAATCTACTTCCGCAACTGAAGGATCAGCTACAGGCTGAGAGGTTTCGCTGCTCGAAGAGCGTTGCGCCCAACGGGACTAAGATAGTGATCCATGAGACTGGCATTCTGGATCCTCACAATCGGCGTTGGACTTGCAGGCCTATTCGCAGGCGTTCAAGCACTGTTGCCACAGCGCGTCGAGGCCCAGTCTCGGGCTCCCGATGAATCACCATGTCCCGCGGCACGCGAGCTTGCACTTCGATTGGGCGTAGGCGACGACAGCGAGGTCGACTGGAGCGGCACAGCCGAAGGCGCGGTGGCTCCGGGTGCAGGCTCTTGGGAAGCGATGTCAGAGGCAAGCCCGGTCAAGCTGGCGGGCGGCGGGCTCTCTCCCCGAATTCTGCCGGCTGAGGTGTCAATCCCGCTGAGCACCGGGAATTGTGACGGGCCGCCCAGCAGGGATCTGACTGTTGCCGTCACGACAGGGCAGGGTAGTTTCTCGGTCCAACTCGCCGATCTGGAGATGGGTTCCGACCGATCCTATCTGGACGGTCGGGCGGAGGTGTCGCTCAGACCGACAGGCAGCAAGCTCATCAGCTCAGACCTGGACGAAGATTTTCCCAGCTGTGCGGCGCTGGTGGATGGAACAGTGGCCTGCGCCTACGTGGAGTACGAGCCAGGGGCACCGATCGATGAAGAGGCGGCGCTGGCAGGTCGGTTCGAATCCCTCGCATTCTCCGGAAATGGCGATCGAATTAAGTGGGTACACCGCAGTGCCGCGGGCTGGAGTGAAGCGATCGAAGTCACAACAGGGGGTCGAGACATCTGGCGACCGGCCGTGATGGCCCTGCCCACCGGCGGTGCCGCGGTGGTCTGGTCAGAGCAGCGGTCTGGGAACTGGGACATCTACGCCCGGGAATACTCGCAGCACAGCGGAGACTTCGGCTCCGAACGTCGCCTCACAGAGCACCCGGGCAGCGACATTAACGTCGCTGCCAGCGGCGGGTTCATCGCCTGGCAGGCACGCCGAGAGTCCGGATTCGACATCTACGCCAGCACATTGGACGGAGCACCGGTCCGCGTCTCGCAGAGCGAGGCCAACGACTGGCGACCGTCAATCGCGGCCGACGGCGCCGGATCGGCTTGGATCGCCTGGGACACCTACCAGAGCGGGAACTACGACGTCTTGATGCGACGGTTCGACGGAGAATCGGCTGGGGAAGTGATCCCGATTGCGACCTCCGGCCGCTTCGAGGCGCGAGCCTCGGTGGCAGTGGACCAGATGGGTCGGGCCTGGGTCGCGTTCGAAGACTCGGACGAAGGCTGGGGCAAGGACTACGGTGACCGCTGGACAGGAACGCAAGCCACGCCAATGTACGTCAACAAGAACATCCTCGTGCGGGTGTGGGACGGGGCGCTGCGCCAGACGGCACTCCCGCCACTCGCGCCGACCGTGGACTACTATCACGACGATCCAAGGATTGCGACCAGCCAGCGAAACAAGATCAGCATTCCTGTTCTGACGTTCGATGGGCATGGCCTGCCTTGGGTCTTCTACCGCCGACACCCGCTCCAGACAGGCCGCGGGGAGGTGTGGCGCAGTTACGGTGCCTACTACGCCGGGGGAAGCTGGTCGCGCCCAATTCCGCTGCGGTCCTCAGACCACCTGCTGGACAGGTCTCCCGGTCTCGCGGGGTTGCCCGACGGAAGCCTCATTGCGGTGGTTGCCGGTGATGCGCGGACGAATGCCAGAGATCGGCAAGGCAGCGACCTGCACAGCGCGGTCCTGAACGTCGGCACCCCAGCCGTTGAGCCGAAGCTAGTTCCGGTCTCTGCGAACCAGCCGGACCTCGGCGCCGACCCTGTTCATCCGAACGAGACGGCGCAGGTGGCAGCCCTCCGCGCTAGGCGCATTCTTGCTGGAAGCCTCTCCCTGCAATTCCTGCGGGGCGAGTTCCACCGCCACTCCGCTTTCTCATCTCATCGAGACTGGGACGGCCCCTTCGAGGATGTATGGCGCTACGGCCTCGATGTCGCCGCACTGGACTGGATCGGTCCGGGCGACCATGACTATGCGGTGGCACAAGACTACCTATGGTGGCTGCAACAGAAAGCCTCCGACATGTTTCATGCCGCGGGCCGATTCAGCGCTATGTTCACCTACGAGCGCAATGTAAGCTACCCCAGCGGCCATCGGAATGTGATGCTGCCACGCCGGGGCATCCGCCCCGTGCCGCGGATGCGGGGCAGGGAAAACATGAACGGGACCTCTGAAGACGGCGCGCCGGACATCAAGAACCTGTTCGCCTACCTGCGGCACTTTGGCGGCATCTGCTCGTCCCACACTTCTGCCACCAACATGGGAACGGACTGGCGCGACGGCGATGGCGAGCTCGAACCGGTAGTCGAGATCTTTCAGGGCCATCGGCAGAGCTACGAACTCTCCGGAGGCCCATTCGCGGCCACCGGACCGGAGGACACGATCCAGGGGTACCGCCCCGCAGGCTTTGTATGGGAGGCATTCCAGAGGGGCCGGCGCTTGGGATTCCAGGCAAGCAGCGACCACGTATCGACGCACCTTAGCTACGCGATCGTCCTAGCGGAGGAGAATTCCCGCAGAGCAATCATTGACGCATTCAAGCGCCGGCATTCCTACGCTGCTCAGGACAACATTGCGCTGGTCGTCCGTTCTGGTGAACACCTTATGGGAGACGAGTTCACTTCGAGCAGCATGCCACGGCTGCGGATCGCCGCCACAGGCACAACCGAGATCGATTCGGTCGAGATCGTCCGGCAGGTAGGACTCGAAAAACCCACCATCGTCGCGGCAATGGAGCCGAGGGTGGAGCAGGTCAACCTGGAATGGTCCGATCCGGCGGCTAGGCCCGGAGAGTGGAACATGTACTACGTCCGCATCAGCCAGCGCAACAACGCAATGGCATGGGCCAGCCCGATGTGGATCCGTTATGAGCCCTGAAGGACGGCAGTTCCGTCAATAGGAGGTCATCGTCCGGAATTCCTCAAAGCGGCGCTCGATCGCCTCGCGGGATAGCGCGCGAAGCGCGGTCACCCCAAAGTCCTCGCAGCAGACACTTCCGGTGATCGATCCGTACACCATCGCCCGCCGGAGATCCGCGAACCCGCCGGCCTGCCCTCGATGGTACCTGCGCCCAGCGAGATAACCCATGAAGCCTCCCGCAAATGCGTCACCTGCACCGGTCGGATCCACCAAGGACCGCAGCGGGTACCCCGGCGAGAGAAAGCAATCGTCTCCCTGAAACAAGGCCGCACCGTACTCCCCTCGCTTGATTACAACCGCCTCGGGGCCCATTGCTTGTAAGCGCCGTGCCGCGATACGCAAGTTGCGTGATCCGGTCATCATATGAGCCTCTTCATCGTTGACCATGATCAGGTCCCACGAAGATACTGCCCCTGCAAGCTCGTCCGGCGTCCGGTCGATCCAGTAGTTCATCGTGTCTCCGGCCACAAATGCCGGCGAGTGCGACTGGCCAAGCACGGAGTTCTGGAGGCTCGGGTGTATGTTCCCTAGCAGGACTTGCTCGGCAGGCCGGTAGGCCCTGGGAAGCTGCGGATCGAAGTCGGCGAAGACGTTCAGCTCGGTGACCAGCGTGCGCCGCTCGTTCATGTCAGACGAATAGGCACCCTTCCAGTAGAAGGTCTTTCCGGAGGCTCGGGCGAGGCCCCGCAAGTCCACGTTCCGGCGGCGGAGCACCGCCTCGTCCTCGGGGGCGAAGTCATCGCCAACGACGGCCACAAGCTGGACATCGGCAAAGTGGCTGGCGGCCAGCGCAATGTACGAGCCAGCGCCGCCGAGCACGCGGTCCACCCTTCCGGCAGGCGTCTCGATGCCGTCGTATGCGACGGAGCCTACGACCAAGAGCGCCATGCAGAAAGACCTGATGATCTGACGCCGCGCCTAGAGGTATCTCCCGGCGAGAACGGAGTATTTCTGGCGGGCACGGTCCGAGATCACGGAGCGATCGGTCAGGATCGCGTTCTTCAGGGCCGATGCATAGGGACTGGGCCCGTCTGGAATGTTCTTCACGGCCTCAATCGCCACCTGCTGGGCGTGATCCGCATTCTGGGTCAGGTATTCGATCACCGTGTCAACGGTCACGGCATCGTGTCCGGGATGCCAACAGTCGTAGTCGGTGACCATCGCGACCGTGCAATAGGACATCCCCGCTTCCCTAGCGAGCTTGGCCTCCTGCAGGTTGGTCATTCCAATGATGTCGAATCCCCAGCTGCGGTAGGTATTGGATTCAGCAAGGGTCGAGAAGGCCGGACCCTCCATGCAGCAATACGTGCCGCCGGTGTGCACGGTGACCCCGACCTTGCGACAGGCCCGCTCCGCGACCCCGGCCAGCAGGGAGCAGATCGGGTGCGCGAATGTGACGTGCGCGACGATTTCTTCGTCGAAGAACGTCGACGCGCGACCTCGCGTGCGGTCGAAGAACTGGTCCGGGATCACGAAGTGCAAGGGCTCCAGATCCTCGCGCAGCGAACCAACGGCGCTGAAGGACAAGACGTACTCGACTCCCAGCTGCTTCAGCCCGTGAATGTTGGCCCGGAAGTTGAGGTTGGATGGCATGATGCGATGGCCCCGGCCGTGCCGCGCCAAGAATGCGACTTCCCGGCCGTCGATCGTGCCCAAGACGAAGGAGTCTGACGGTTCGCCCCACGGAGTCTTCACGCTCAACTCGCGCCGCGATTCGAGGGCTTCTATGGAATACAGACCGCTGCCACCGATGATCCCCAGTCTGGGTCGCATGGGTACACATTGTAGCGAGGGGTCTCCCAGCCCATTGCGTAGCGCCTCACGCCCTCCTCGGATGGGTGTTCGGTGAGAACGGCGAAGGCAGCACTGCGCTGGTAGGGAGTAGAGTTCGCGGACTCCTCGGGCGTGGAGGTGCGCTGCTGCTGGAGATGGTGCACACTCGGGAGAAACTGGCGCCGGACGGGTGC
>JAJDWM010000314.1 GCA_022825595.1 Bryobacterales bacterium
GCCAACGACCGGACACGGTGATTCCTTGGGATGCGCGGCGTCTCTCGGTGAACTGCTCTATGCAGCAGTGACAGAACTCTTCGGAGGTGCCAATCAGCCCCCCCGACCCTAGGACAGCTATGGGATGGATGGTAGGGTATCGTGATTCTGGTGTTGGAAGAGGTGCTGCGCTCTCTTGGCGAGACGCTTACGCCGTTTGCCGCTTGGCTTGCGCTGGCCGTGAGCATCTGGGCGGTCGTCCGTAAGTCTCGCGCAAGAGAGTTCGAGATCCTATTGGATCGCATCGACAAGCAGACCGGTCGATGCGAAGCGGAGACCCGCGCACTCACAGAGCGCATCGACAAAGAGGGCGCAAGGCGGGAAACCGAAACTAGGCAATTCACTGAACGCATCGATAAAGAGGCCGCAAAGCGGGAGGCCGAATCCAAGCAATTCAGCAAACGCATCGACAGGGAGGCCGCAAGGCGGGAGGCCGAAACCAAGCGATTCACCGAGCGCATCGACAGGGAGGCCGCAAGGCGGGAGGCCGAAACCGAGCGGTTTATCGAACACATCGACAGGGAGGCTGCAAAGCGGGAGGCCGAATCCAAGGCTTCCACCGAGCGCATCTTGACCGAGATGAGGGAAGCCCATCAGAGCCTCGTGGCCGAAATGCGCCAATCCATCAAGAGCACTGTGACGGAATTGCGCGAATCCAACCGACGCGGCAGGGCCGAGGCAAGAAAGATCCACGAGCGCATCACCGCCGAGTCCAGGGCTATCCACGAGCGCATCACCGCCGAGTCCAAAGAAGCCAACGAGCGCATAGCGGCTGAGACCAGAGCGATGATGGCCGCCAGCGACGACAGATTTCGAGCACAACTGCAACAAACCGATATTCTGCTGAATCAACTCTCCAAAGTGACTGAAAGGGTCACCCGCACTGAAGCCACCCTGGACGCAGTGCGCACAGCCGATTACGGTGCTGGTTCGCCGCCAGGTCCCGTCGAGCGTGAGCCCGAGGCCCTAGCAGCACAGGACGTTCCCGCTGACGAGACATCCGAGTGATTGGCCTCTCGTCTTGGTCGAGAATCAGCTTGGCGTCCTGCGGCGGGTCCCTGACCGCGAGCGCTCACCGCCGACAAGAAGCGGACCGAGCAACCCACGGCCTCCGAAGTTGAATCGGCCCTCAAGCGGGCTGTAGGGCACGGCGAACGAGGGATCCCCGAGGTTCGTGTCGAATGAGATGCGTAGGGGCGAGGACCCAAGCGTCCGAGCGCGCAGAGCCTTGAGCTAGCTCCGACGAGTCCACGGGTGGGCAGCAAGACAGTCAAAGCGCCGAGAAGGTTCGCGACAGCGCAAGTTGCCGTTAGTTGGCACGGCTGTACCGCCCCGGCAGCTAAGACGGCGGTGAGCGACCGAAGGTGGAGCTTGGGGCGCGAACTGGGCCCGGTGTCTAACCTGCGAGGGGGACTGGCATCTCAAGAACAGTGGTCCCTCCAACGTGGACTCGTGTGGGCGGCCGTCACTCCGCCCCATAGAATGGCCACCGCCGCCACGGCCGTTGCCAGATGCGAGCGGTTGTGGGAGACTGTGCTCTGCTTGTCACGCTCGCCCTGGATCACTGGGGCGGTCGTTACCAATAGAATCGGGCCACGCTTTCGCAGGTCAGTTGGCGCAGCGTGGGCCGACCGGCCGCGAAGATCACTCAACCAGTAAGGAGACTGGACATGCCCGAGCCGACCAGACGTGACTTCATGAGGTCCGTTGCTGCATCCTCGCCCGCATTGGCCTCCGGTGGCTGGCTGGCGACGCTGGGGTATGCCCAGAGAGCCGGAAGCGGATCCCGGATTCACGTTGACGGCAATCGGAAGTGTGCATCGATGGACCCGCGGCTGATGGGGGCGTTCCTCGAGCACCTGGGCCGGGCCATCTACGGGGGCGTCTACGAACCCGGCTCCCCCTTGGCCGACGGCAAAGGCTTTCGGTCTGACGTTGTCCGGGAGATGCAGGAGTTGCAGTGTCCCGTCATGCGCTATCCGGGCGGCAATTTCGTGTCGGGCTACGACTGGCTGCACGGGGTTGGGCCGAAGGCGGATCGCCCGACAGTCTTGGAACGGGCATGGAATTCCGTCGAGACGAACCAGTTCGGGACTAACGAGTTCGTCGAGTGGTGCAGGCTGGTCGGGACGGAACCGCTGCTTGCCACCAACCTCGGCACGGGCACGCCTGAGACATCAGTGGCCCTGGTCGAGTATTGCAACGTCGAGAAAGGGACGCGCTGGAGCGACCTACGGCGTGAGCACGGATACGATCGACCGCACGAAGTCAAGGCATGGTGCCTCGGCAACGAGATGGACGGCTGGTGGCAGATCGGCCACATGCCCGCGCGGGAGTACGGGCGGAAGGCGCGAGACGCGGCCCGGCAGATCCGGGCGATCGATCCATCGACCGAACTGATCGCGTGTGGGTCCAGTGGGCCTTTCATGCCGACCTATCTGGAGTGGGACCGGGAGACGCTCGAAGAATGCTACGCGGAGGTCGACGGGCTGTCCTTGCACCGGTACTACGGGAACACTCCGGGAGAGACTGGAGGGGACTCGTCGCGTTTCCTGGCTCTAAACCTGGACATGGACATGCAGATTCTAGAGACCATCGCGGTCTGCGACTACGTGCGCGGTCTGCTGAAATCGCCGAAGCGCCTCTGGCTGTCCTTCGACGAGTGGAATGTGTGGTATCGGGCCAGATCGGGGGATGCCGTCAACGGCAGGGGCACGTTCGCCCCGGCCCTGCTCGAAGAGGTGTACAACCTTGAGGACGCCCTGCTCGTGGGGGGAATGGTGAACACGCTGCTGCGGCAGGCGGAGCGAGTCCGGATCGGATGCCTGGCCCAGATCATCAATGTGATCGCTGCGCTGGTCACGAACAAGGAGGGCGTGCTGCGGCAGACCATCTACTATCCGTACGCTTGGGGTGCGCGGTACGCCAAGGGTGACGTGCTGGACCTGCTTGTCGAGACCGACTCGTACGGCATCGGGCGAGATTACAATGCCCCATACGTCCAGCGGCGGGTGGCCCGGCCGGAGACAGCACCGTACATCGACGCCAGCGCAACGCTGGACCCTGACGGCGGGAGCTGCACCATGTTCCTGCTAAACCGGGATCTGGAGAGAGACCGCGAAGTGGAAGTCAGGTTTGCGAACTTGACCCCCACACGGGTGGTGCAGGCGCAGACCATCACAGGCCCGGACCTGAAGGCCACCAACACTTTCGAGAACCCCGACACTGTTGCGCCGCAGACCCTCGATGTCCCGCAGCCTGGGGCAGCGATGACCCTTACGCTTCCTGCACGGTCCTACTCGGTGGTCCAGCTGGCAATTGTCTAAGGGTAGGGGCCTCTGGCGTGGTCTGCTCGGGCCAGTCGGTCAACCTGTATCCGCCGGACCGGAGTGGGCCCGAGGCGTAGTCGCTTGGATCGCCTGCAGGCAAGCGCATGGCAAGCACTGATTCGTGGCGCCGCTGTGATATCGTTCCGGTGCGATTCGTCGCCCGGAGCCAGCAATATGCCCAATGCCTTTCCCGATTGCCGACGCGATTACCTGAGGCCCGGCGCCTTCGGCACGCTTGCGGCCAAGGGCGTTGTGGCTGCCTGCGCTGTCGCACTTGCCACCGTGGCTACGGGTTGCGGCAGTAGCTCCTCTTCCGGCGCCCCGGAAGCGCAGGCAACAATCCGGGTCGACGCGTCCAGCCGAACCCATCCCTTAAGCGAACTCCTCTACGGGCAATTCGCGGAGTTCATGTTCGAAAACATCAAGCAGGGAATGTGGGCTGAGCTTCTCGTCAATCGGGGATTCGAGGACTTGGCGCCGCCGCCAGCGGCCGCCCACTACTGGGAACGCTACCCGGACACCCGCAACCATGCCAACGGCTTCGCACTCGGTGGGGTGAGCATGGGACTGAGCGAGCAGGGCTACCCGCCGACTTTCGAGAATCGCGCCCAGGTGCTCGTCAACACCCTCCCGGAACAGCAGGGCCACGGAATCTACCAAGCGAACATCCCCCTGCGGGGCGGCGTCACCTACCGCGGGTCTGTTTGGCTGCGCGCCACCGGCGTCAGGCGGTCCGGGGCGAGGGTCGACCCTGAGGGCCCTTTTCAGGGCTCGCTCAGAGTCTCGCTGGAAGAGCAGCGCTCCGGCGGGCGCGTCTACGCGGACCACACACTGGAGAACATCCCGGCCGACTGGGCGAGGTTTGAGTTCGACCTTGAAGTCGCCGAGCCGGACCCGCATGCGAGGTTCGCCCTGACGGTCGACGGGACCGGGGCAGTCTGGATCGATCAGGTGTCCCTCATGCCCGGTGACGCCGTGGACGGGGTGCGGGCGGACGTGCTCGAAAAGATCCGGGCACTGCGGCCGGCCTTCGTCAGGTGGCCCGGGGGCAACGTGGCGCAGGACTACCACTGGGAGTGGGGCATCGGGCCCAGGGACGAGCGCCCCACGTGGGTCAACATGTCGTGGGACGATGACCCGGAACCTGCAGACTTCGGCACTCTCGAATACTTGCGCTTCTGCGCAAACGTGGGCACCGAGCCCAACATTGTGGTCAATCTCCAGGGGCGCGGCGCGACGGTGGGCGAAGCCGCTCAGCGGGTCGCCTCGGGCGGGGACATCCGGTACGACTCCCGAGCGGCGACGCCCGAAGAGGCCGCGAATTGGGTCGAATACGCCAATGGGGATGCCTCCACGCGCTTCGGCGCGCTGCGGGCCAGAGACGGCCACCCCGAGCCGTTCGGCGTCGTGTACTGGGAGATCGGAAACGAGATCTGGGGCGACTGGGTCCGCGGGCACTCTGATGCGGAGACCTATGCCACCAACGCGCGGCGCTACATCCGTGCGATGAAGGCGGTCGATCCCTCGATACGGATCATCGCAGTCGGGGACGAGGACCCGCAGTGGAACCGAACTGTGCTGCGGGAGATGGGTGGCGAGATCGACCTGCTGTCGATCCACCACTACCGCCCCAAACCTGACGACCCTTCGGGTTTCGGCGCACTGATGGCCAGACCCTTGGTGTACGAGCAGCTGTACGGTAGCGTTCGGGCCATGATCGAAGAAATCGTACCCGGGCGGGATATTGGAGTGGCGCTGAACGAATGGAACACCACGTTCGGAACCCCTCGCCAGCACACGATGGAATCCGCGCTATACGGCGCGCGGCTGATGAACGTCTTCGAACGGCAGGGGGACCTGATTCGTATGAGCGCCGTCTCGGACTTGGTCAACGGGTGGCCGGGAGGGGTGATCCAAGCGAGCCGTCATGGTGTGTTCACGACGGCGACCTACTCGGTGATTGAGGCATACACCGGCAACCGTGGCGACTGGAGCCTACGGGCCAACGTCGAGTGCGAAGTCTTCCACGACCTTGAGGGTGCCGACCTAGGCGTCTCCGTCCCGGTCTTGGACGTCTCGGCCACGGCCAGCGACGCAGGCGACAAACTGTACATCAAGGTGGTCAACTCCTCGGAGCATCCCGTGGCGGCAGCGGTTGATGTGCAAGGGCTCGCCGGCCAACTGCGTGGTGAGGCCAGCGTTCAGACCGTGACGGCGTCTGGACTGGACGCACACAACACCTTCTCGGAGCCAAACGTAGTAGGGCTGCGTGACTCATCCGTCCAGATCGCCGGGCCGGAGTTTGTTCACGAGTTGCCCGGATACTCGGTGACCGTCATCCGGCTCAGCACAATCTAGCCCCAACACCTTGGCGCAGCGGCATTGCGGTCTCTGACGAAGGACGGAGCAGACGAAAATAGTCTTGCCTGTCAGCCTCCTGAGCCTAGTCCGCAGACGCTGCGTGAATTGTGAGCTGGAGTTCGGCCCCGTCGATGAGCCTGTAGACCGGCCTTCGCCCAGAGAGCCGCTCGCTGCGTTCCAGGATTACCGGAACGCCCTCCCCTCTACGGTCCATGAGGGTCCTTCGGTTCGTGTTCAGGCCTGGGATCGATTCCGGAACGGCACACTTCGCCAGCAAGCTCGTGACAGTTTCATTCCGACTGGCTTGCCGGTACGGCAGCATTTCCGTAGTCAGTGTGTTCGCAAGTGCCCCCGGGCAGTAGAGTTCGAGTCGGTTTCGAAACATACGCAACCTGATCTTCGATGCAGACACCGAGTAATCCCGGTGCGCGATAGCGTTGACCACCGCCTCGAAGACCGCCGTCATGTCATATTGCGGAGTGTCTTCCCTCCCCAACGTCTTGCGCGCGGCGATCCGTTGGTTCTGCGCAACAAAGCGACATGCTCTGGCGACCTGCACATCCAGCGGACCGTGGATGTCCTTGCCGTCCAACTGATAGTTGCCCCTATCCATAGCCGCAGAGATGCTGTCGGCCCTGTAGGCGACGGCTTGTATAAATGCCTGGGCGAGCCATCGGGTAGGCCTGCTCGTGCCCATGAGCACACCTGCGACCGTCAGTCGCACTCCCCCAGAACTGTCAATTGCCACCATGCCCAGCTTCCTCGCAAGCGTCGAATCCGAATCGGTCGTCCGAGGTGTTCGAAACCGACCGATGAGATCTGGGTCAAGATCGGCCAGAGTTGTGCCGCCGACTAGTGTCTCGTCAAAGCGGACACGCCGCGCGTGGTCCTTCTGGTAGATGAGCCTGACAAGCTGGTCGTGCGACATGACCCGCTTAGATGAGCCAGACCGCACCATGTATCCACCGGGGCTACGATGGACGGATGCGCTACAGGGCACATGGACCCGCAATACCCACTTCTTCGATGTACCGCCAACGCTTGGGATCGCGACCTTTTGCGTCGTCACGAGCAGTGGCGGATCGATATTGTCATGTGACACTTCCACCACGACTTGCTCTACAGCATCCAAGTTCTTCCACGGGATTCCCAATATCTCTCTCGTCCCATCCTCCACGCCAAGGATTAGCCGCCCACCACGCGCATTTCCGAACGCCGCAAGCTCGTCTGCGAGTCCGCTTCGCCTTGGGGATACGACTCTGCCACTACGGCATCTTACCTCCTTGAATTCGACGTGCGAATCTTCGCCCGTCTCGATCTCTTCAAGCAACTCCGAGAGAGCAACCATTTCACTCCTCTTTCAACGCAAGGCGTTTATGGCGTGCCAAGAACGCGGATCTTCCACCCTCCATCACCCTGCATATCGTGTCACGAGTACCCGGATCTTGCAAGCAACCTGTGCCGTCTCGGACTACGACGCACTGGCCCTTCCTGAAATCCATCTCAATTATACCTTCAGCGTCTCCATTTACCACGATATTTGGGTTGTGTGTTACAACGATAATCTGGCGTGTGCGCTTAGTTCGTCTAAGTTGCTTTACAATCAAATCGTACACTAATCGATTGTCCAAGTCATCCTCTGGTTGGTCCAATATCAGTGGCTCATCTCCGTCTGCAAGAATAAGTGTCAATAGCGCTGCAGACCGTTGACCAGGTGACCCACCATCAATTGGTGACCAGCCTTTACCATCGGGTCGTTTATAGCTGACCGAAACACTGTCCGAAGGAAGCCAAAGATCGATGCGATCTAGTTGTTCTGGCTGAAGCCCTTGCATGTGTTGATCAAACCGCGACTTTCCATTGCCTGTATGCCGCTTCCGCATGTCTTCCTTTTGCTGGTCGAGTCTCCGCAGGATTTCCTTTTTCCGATCCTCCCCATTTGCAGGTAAGTCGCGATATAGCTCCACAAGAAGCCCTTTGGACTCATCGCTGCTGAGTATATTGCCCGCAAGTCGTCCGTCTTCACGTTGCAGTACTTTTCGGAATTCCCGCTCTTGCTCGTGCGCGTTTCTGCCGAACGGAATGACCTCTACCTGTACGTTGTCATTGTCTCGCAGGACGTCGTTGAGAAAGGAGACCCTCTTCACATTCCATCTTTCGCGCAATTGGATCAATTCCAGTTTCTTTGTTTCTGCCGCTTGGCGAAGTCCGAAATCTTTGCTCTGTCCCTCTGCAGTTCTTCCGATTCGTGTCGAAGAACTTGTCTCCGTCGGAGCAGATTGACGTACTGATCTGGATCGTCGATTCCCGCCTCTGAAAGACGTTGCATCACCGTACGAAATCGGCGCTTTGAGCGCTCTCGTGTCTGTTTATAGGCACTACTCATATTAGATTTCCACTTGCGGCGGAAATCGTCGAGTTGGTGTGCAGTCTGGCGAAGACTGTTTGCTGCTGAAGATTGTGCCCTTGCTGCTTCGATACACCATTCAAGTGCTTTCAACTCGCCTAGATCTGTCTTGGAAAACGCGTCTTCTCGCACATCCGCTGGTTCCGCTTTGTCGGCCAAACCTCGAATGTCTTGGACAGTTTGTATGAGTTCGCGGTGTATTCGCTTCAGAATCATAGATTGTCGCTTAAGTCGCCGATGTGTGACTAGGATTTCCTGTCTCTTCCCTTTCTCAATAATCCTTAGTTTTTGCTCAATATCCGCCAATTCCCCCAACAGTTGATTGTGCCTCGTTGTGTTGCTTTCTAGCTTCCGGATTTGGCCTTGTAGACTCAGGAATGTCGCCTCAATCTCAAGGTGACGATTATGGAATTCACTCGCACGCACAGCGTGAGACTCATCGATCATGCGCAGGATCGAAAGCCGATCAGTGGCCAACTCTAGGACCTGTCTCTGGCTAAATAGCCTGACCCTAAAACGGTTCTTGACTTCGCCGGGCTCTGGGGTCCATCTCCCTAAATCATCTTGGCGGCTGATTGCAATAGTCTTCCCGCCTGTATCCCATCGAAGACGATATATGGCCGAGTTTTTCTCAACCTTCAATTCGATCTGAGTATTGTCGGTCAGTGCACCTGAGTCAGACCGTGATTGTGGAACACGAAAGAATCGTTCCTGAGATCTCCTTAGCCTTGGTGGGATTTCCTTTTCCCTCCGAAGGCACAGTCGCATCATCTCGACTAGAGTTGACTTGCCGACTCCTCGGCCCCCTATAATGGCCGTAAGCCAAGGACTAAAACCGACACTAAGGTTGGTACCACGACCAGCATACTTGGCACCTTGAATGGAAAGCTCTCTTATGAACAGATGTGGACGTGAATTTGGGTTTCCTTGAAAAGTGTCACTACGTTGGATCGACAGAGGAGTTCCATCCAGCAGGGCAAGCCGCAGTCCCTGAATCGATGGAGTTCCCATCTTGACCCACGTGAAGTGGCTTCCCGGAAATCTCTGTCCTTTCGTGCCACTTGGGTGATGGCTGTCCGATCCCAATACGAAAGCCAATGGGCCCGTGTCTGTGCCTGACGAGAGCGTCGTAAGAGCATCTCGATTAACGATCTCGACCGCATCCACATGAGAAAGGTCGGGAGACTGTAAAGGGGCAGCTTGGTGAGAGGGGTAGAAGAGACCGTTGGAGGCGTCGGCGTGGGCCGGGATTGCTATGCCTCCATGCTCTGTGATCAACCGAGATACTTCCGGGAGTGACTTCACCGTGCATCGGCCAGAGACAAGGGGGGTCCCTCCGGAGATTCCAGTGGCACCGAGGAATCGGTCGACGTGAAGTGCATCACAGTCTGGAGAGAATACTGCCAAGAGGTGTACATTGTCATACACGCTGACTTCTACGCCTGGGAACAGGTAGAGTGGCCTAAACTCCGCAGGCCCCTCATTGCGAAGGGCCGCGTAGGCAGCTTTAAGTGGATCGATCCAATTAGCAACATTGTGGTCGGTGATGGCGACACAGTCAATGCTGTTGCGCATGAACGAAAGGAGCCATTCACGAGGGGAAATGCTCTTTAGAGCGTGCTGTTGAGGACCCTTCCCGTAATCGTAGGATGCGGGTGTATGTGCATGGAAATCGAATCTCCACCACCGGGCGCCAAAATGGTTTCCGTTCACCGTTCTCCTCGCGATCCGGCTGCCGCAGCCGACATTCGGCGAGGCCAATCTTGCCGTTCCCTCGCGGGCCATGGCGTTGACCGGCTCATCCTGATCCGAGTGTACGACATCAGCCATGAATACCAGTGCTGTCGAGAGCCGTCCGTGCCCAGCCAGTGCAAGTCCTGCTGCGAGGCGGCCATGATTGACGCCCCGACGGGCTATGCGGGCATCACTAAATGAGTTGGCTCCGAGCGTCTCCGAGTGCATTTGCATGAGCTGTGCCAGACGGCCGGTGCTTTCGGCTAAGACGAGTCCCCCTCAGGGTGTCCGGTCGAAGGTGCGCCTCCGATGCAAGTAGGCCGTGTTGGCCCGCACGATGGCAGGCGCTGCAGGGCGTCGTCGGCAACACTCGAAACTGACCCGACACCAGCGGTGGGCATCGCCCATGGAGTCAATCCAAAATACAGGGACAATAGCGGCCTGTGCTGACCCTCGTGGCCGCCTACTGCCTTGCCCTGCTAGCGGTCGGCGGGTGGGCTTCGAGGCGTGCCCGCACCGCAGATGAGTTCTTCGTGGCCGGCCGGAGCCTGCCGTCAAGCATGGTCTTCGTGACGTTCTTCGCCGCGAACTTGGGGGCCGGAAGCACTGTGGGCGCAGCCGAATTCGGCTACACTACCGGGCTCTCGGCCTGGTGGTGGGTCGGTTGCGCCGGTCTCGGATCGATCCTCCTAGCCCTGCTGGTGGGGCCGCCGCTGTACCGGCTGGCGCGTGCGCGCGGAATTCTCACAGTCGGCGACTTCCTGGAACTGCGCTACGGGCGGAGCACCCGGCTGTCGGTGGCGGCAATCCTGCTCATCGGCAGCCCCGCCATTCTTGCCGGCCAGATCATCGCCGCGGGCTTGGTGCTGCAAGGTGTTGCGGGCATTCCCAAGCACTGGGGAACTGCGATCGGTGGCAGCATCGCGACGGCGTACTTCGCAATGGGCGGCTTGCGCTCGGCAGCCCGCGTCAACGCGCTACAGGTCGCGGTCAAGCTAGTCGCCTTCCTCGCCGCCGTGCCCTGGATGCTGCGGGCCAGCGGCGGCTGGCCGGCCGTGCAGGCGGCTGCCCCGGGCGAAGCCTGGCTCTCGGTGACGGGGCCCGGCACCGTTGATCTGGTCCTAACGCTCGCGCCAGCATTCATCGTCTCTCCGGGGCTCGTCCAGCGGCTCTTCGGCGCCCGCGACGAGCGTGCGGTGCGCACTGGCGTAGGCATCCAGGGGGCGGCGCTGCTGGGCTTCTCGATCCTGCCGGTGCTTCTCGGCATGCTTGCTCGCGTGCACTTTCCGGAACTCCCCGACACCGGCGAAGCATTGATACGGCTGTTCACGGACATCGCGCCCGTCTGGCTGGGAGGCCTGATGCTGGCGGCCCTATTGTCCGCGGAGCTCAGCTCCGCGGACGCCGTGCTATTCATGTTTTCTACGTCCCTCAGCAAGGACATCCTGGCGCCACTTTCCGGGCGCAGGGTGGACGACGCCTTGCTGGTGTCTTTGGCTAGGGCTTCGGCAGTGCTGGCAGGCCTCGGCGCCATCGTGCTGGCCAACTGGTTCCAGTCGGTGCTGTCGGCCCTGAGCTTCTTCTACAGCCTGCTTACGCTCACTCTCTTCGTCCCGCTGCTAGCCGGTCTGTTCTCCAAGACCGCCGGCCAGCCGACCGCGCTGGCCTCGATCGGCTGCTCGCTCGCCGCAGCTGCGGCCTCTGCATGGCTGGGCAGCAGCGAAGGATCCCTATTGCAGCCGGTGCCCGCAGGAATTGCGGCCGGAGGCGCAGTCTACGCCGCCAGCGTGCTGTTAGGGGCCACTCGCCGCAACGAAACGCGACGATCGCCTTGAGTGGATAGAATGGGCGACTTCACTATGGACACGAGCCTGCAGGCGATTGACTGGGGGGTGATCGGGCTGTACTTCGCCTTGATGGTGGGAGTCGGCCTGTACGCCTCGCGCCGGGTGAGCGAGACTTCGGACTACTTCCTGGGGAACCGCAGCTTCAATGTCTGGCTCGTGATCGGCCAAGCACTGGGCGTCGGCACGCACGCGGAAATGCCCGTGTCGCTGGCGGGCAAGGTCTACCAGTCCGGGTACGCGGGCATCTGGTACCAGTGGAAGAACCTCTTCATCACGCCGTTCTATTGGATCCTTGCCCCGCTGTTCCGGCGGTTCCGGCGCACGACCACCGGAGAGGTCTACGAGGACCGCTACGGCAAGTGGATGGGCGTGGTGTACACGGCCTTCGCCCTGGCGTATTTCACGTTCAACATGGGCGCCATGCTCAAGGGCGCCGGCAAGCTGGTGAGCGTCGCCTCCGGCGAGGTCGTCTCGGCGAACACGGTCGTGCTGGCGATGACCGCGACCTTTCTCGTGTACAGCTTTGTCGGCGGGCTTGTCGCCGCGGCCTACACGGACTTCGTGCAGAGCGTGTTCATCATCGCGCTGAGCTTTCTGCTGATCCCGATCGGCCTGCGTGAGACCGGCGGATTCACGGGGATCCGCGAAACGCTGGATGAGAGCATGCTCTCCATGGTGACGCCGGGGGACGTGGGTGTCTTCACGATCGTCATGCTGACGATCAACGGACTGATCGGCATCGTCGCCCAGCCGCACATTCTGGCCAGCGTCGGGACAGGGCGCGACGAGCGGTCCTGTCGCATCGGGATGGCCTACGGCAACTTCATCAAGCGCTTCTGCACGATCGGCTGGGCCCTTGTCGGGATCATCGTGGCCACGCTCCTGATCCAGCGCGGCGAGGCGGCGTTCGCAGATCCGGAGGATGCCTTCGGCTACGCGACCCGGGAGCTGCTGTTTCCTGGCGGCCTTGGCCTGATGATCGCGTGCGTGCTGGCCGCCAACATGTCGACGGGGTCCGCCTTCATGGTGGACAGCGCCGCACTGTTCACGCAAAACCTGTACCGGCGCTACATCCGCAAGTCTGAGAGCGACCGACACTACCTCTGGTCGGGGCGCATCGCGGGCGTGGCGATCACCGTGCTGGGACTGAGCTTCGGGCTGTTCGTGGAGAGCGTGCTTCAAGCCTTCCTGTTCACGGAGACGATCGCGGCGTTCATGGGCATCAGCATGTTCGGGGCGATCTCTTGGCGGCGGTCGAACAGATGGGGGGCGCTGGCCAGCCTCCTGGTCTCGTCGGGTATGTTCTTCTACCTCACCTATGTGGAGTTCAACGCCTTGCTGCAGTGGGAGGCGGCGAACTTCGGCATCGCACTCCTGTGCGGCTTCGCTGCGCTGGCGATCGTAAGCCTGCTGACGCCGCCGGAGCCGAGCACCCGCGTGGGCCCGTTCTACGAGCGGCTGGACCGGGCCTCCAAGTGGGATGCCGAGACGGAGCAGGAAGTCGAAGACTCAACCCAGGGCAACGCGCTGCTGTTCGTGCACCTCTTCGATCTGGACCTATCTGGCGGCCTTCGGGAGCTCTATCGGCGCTTCCGAATCGACCTGAACGGGCTGGCTGTGGCGGCGCTGGTCGTGGTGGCACTCATCGCCCTCGCAAAGGGCATCCTCTGGCTGCCCTGAACCGCAACCGGGCATCTAGGAGCACCGGGAAAGCGGCGGGCAGGGCCGGGCGCTGCCCAAGTGAGATCGCAAGCCTAGCCAAGCCGCCGCATCAGCGCCCAGAGAGCAGCCGGTAGACCTCGCGCGCAACCACCAGCTCCTCCTGGGCGGCCAGCACGACGCAAGCGACGGGAAGATCCGGCCTTCCGATGCGGCAGTCCGGCACAGCGGAAGCATTGGCCTCGCGATCCAGGCCGACGCCAAGAAACTCAAGGCCTTCGCACACCCTCTCCCGGAAGGCCGCGGCGTTCTCACCGATGCCACCGCTGAAAGAGACCACGTCGAGGCCTCCCATGGCCGCCGCGTAGGCCCCGATCGTCTTGCGCACTTGGTAGGCCAGCACGGCAAGGGCGAGCTCAGCCGAGGCGTCGCCCGCGCGCGCCGCCGCCTCAATGTCCCTCACGTCACCGCCGGGTATGCCGGAGAGCCCCGCGAGCCCGCCTTCCTGCACCAGAATGGCACGCATCTCGGGCGGCCCCATTCCGAGGCGCTCCATCAGGAACAGCGCGGCAAAGGCGTCCAGCTCGCCGTGGCGCGTGGCGTTCTCAAGGCCGGACTGGGGCGAGAAGCCCATCGTCGTGTCCACCGATCGGCCAGCGTGGATCGCGCAAATGGAGGAACTGCCGCCCAAGTGGCAGGAGACTGCCCGCAGCAGGTCCGGCTCGATCCCCACCAACGCAGGAAGGCGCTCGGCTGCGGAGCGATGCGACGCCCCGTGAAAGCCGTACTTGCGCACACCGTGCTGTTGCCGCAGCGGCGCCGGCAGGCCGTACGTGCATGCCCACGGCGGCATGTCCCGGTGGAAGCCGGTCTCAAGGACGGCCACCAGCGGAAGGTCCGGGCGCTGCTTCTGAAACTCCCGGATGCCCTCGAGGTAGATCCGGTTGTGCAGCGGCGCGGCAGGCTCGTATGCGCGCAGGGCTTCCAGCAGCGCGCCGTCGATCCGGAACGTCCCGCAGTACTCAGGGCCGGCGTGCACCGCCTTGAAGCCCACGGCATCGATCCGGCCGGACTGCGCCAGCACGCCTCGGACCGCGGCGCTGTAGCTCGGTGCATCGCCTCCGGGACGTCCGATGCGCTCCAAGCGCCCGGCCAGCAGCTCGCTCTCGGCAGGGAACTCGAGAAGCTTGAACTTGAGCGAAGTCGAGCCGAGGTTCGGAACGAGAACCCGCATCAGGTTGTCCTTGGGGCGGCCGCCCGGTCCCCGTCTAAAGGACTGGCGTGTTCCAGCCCTCGACGATCTCCCGGATGTGCTCGAGGAACAGGTCGGCCGTGGCCCCGTCGATGGCGCGGTGGTCGAAGCTGAGCGTCAGGTAGGACATCGAGCGGATGGCGATCGCGTCGTTGATCACGACGGGCGTCTTGCGCACGGCGCCAATGCCCAGGATGGCGATCTGGGGCTGGTTGATCGCTGGCGTGGCGAGCAGCGAGTTGTAGCTGCCGTAATTGGACACGGAGAACGTTCCCTGCGAAATCTCCTCCGGCTTGAGCTCCTTGGCGCGCGCCCTCGAGGCCAAGTCATTGACAGCCCGCTGCAGTCCGAGAAGGCTCAACTCATCGGCGTTGCGGATGACGGGCACGATCAGGCCCCAGTCCAGCGCCACAGCCATGCCGATGTTGACCTCGCGGTGCTTGATCAGCTGCCGGCCGTCCAGCGATGCGTTGACCGTCGGGAAGGCCTTCAGGGCCGATGCGGCGGCTTTTAGGAAGAATGGCATGAAGGTCAGCTTCGTGCCGTTCTGCTGCAGGAATTGCTCCTTAGAAGCGCTGCGCACGCGTGCGATGGCTGTGCAATCGACCAAGTGCACGGTAGAGACGTGCGGCGAGACGCGCTTCGTGCGCACCATGTGCTCGGCGATGCTCGCCCGCATGGCGCTGAGGGGCTCTTCCTCGTAGTCTCCGAAGCGGGCCTCAGGCACGGCGGGGAAGGCGCCCGCAGCGACGCCGACTGTGGCTGCCCGCTCCTGCCGCTCGACAAAGGCCAAGATGTCCTTCTTCGAGATGCGGCCGCCGGCGCCGCTGCCCGGGCCCACCTGAGCCAGGTCGATGCCCTTCTCGCGGGCGATCCTACGGACCAGGGGTGAGCTGCGTATGCGCCCGAGGGGGCCCTTGGCCGCTGGGGGAGCGGACGCCGCAGCGGGAACGTCCGGCGGGCTCGGCGGAGGTTGGGCGGGCGGCGGTGCCAGCGGGGCTGGCTGGCCGCCGAGGCCGGACGAAGGCTGGGCCGCCGGCGCGGTGTGCTTGCCGACCTTCGACCCGTCCCCGATCACGGCAACGACGGTGTTGATCTCGACCGTATCGCCCTCCGGGAAGAAGATCGCCTCGAGCACTCCGGACTCGGGGGCGGGGACTTCGGAGTCCACCTTGTCCGTCGAGATCTCGAACAGCGCCTCGTCGCGCTCGACCTTGTCGCCGGTGGCCTTTAGCCACTTGGTGATGGTCCCCTCAACGATGCTCTCCCCCATCTGGGGCATGACTACTGCGCCCATCTCGCCCTTTCTCGCTCCTTACGCTAGATGCCGGTTCTTGCCCCGGCCAGGTCGGATTTCGCCCATCGTGCGCCCGAACACGTCCCCAAAGTGTAGGCGCATGGCTCCGATGACCTCCGTCCGCCCGGGCGCGGAACCGAGAAGCTCGCGCATGGACGTGACGGGCTTCGTGAGCCCGCAGGGGACGATCAGCCGGAAATGGCCCAGATCGGTGCTCACGTTGAGCGCGAGGCCGTGGGAAGTGACCCAGCGGCTGAGGTGGACGCCAAGAGCAGCGACCTTGCCCCGCTGTGTCCACACGCCGGTCAGGCCCGGGTCGCGCCATGACGGGATGCCGAAATCGGCCAGCGTGGCGATGATCACCTCTTCGAGCGCCCGCAGGTAGGCACCCACGTCGCGGCGCCAGCCCTTCAGGTCGAGGATCGGGTAGGCAACGACCTGGCCGGGGCCGTGGTACGTGACGTCCCCTCCGCGGTCGGTCTCCTCGACCGCAACGCCGAGTGCGCGCAGCCGGTCGGCAGGCGCAAGCACGTTGGCGGCAAGGGCGTTACGGCCCAGCGTGATGGTCGGCGGGTGCTCGACGAAGACGAGCTGGTCGCAGACCGCACCCCGCTTGCGGGCCGCCACAAGCTCCCTCTGGAGGTCGAAGGCCTGCGCGTAGCCGCAGCGCCCCAGGTCAAGGACCTTGCACGGCGGCCGCGGCTGCGGGGCCGCCGTCGAAGGCGGCAGGGCCGCACGGGCGGCCGCTTCAGGCATTGATGGCCTGCCCTTGGATCGCGTTGAAGGCATCGAGGACCGCCTCGGAGAGCGTAGGGTGGGCGTGGATCGTGGCGCGCATCGACTCGACGGTGGCCTCGCTCTGCATGGCCACGATCGCCTCGTGGATCAGCTCGGTGGCCTGCGGCCCTAGGATGTGGACCCCGAGGATCTCGCCGAACTCCTCGTCGGCGACAATCTTGACGAACCCGGCATGGCTGCCCAAGATCGAGGCCTTGCTGTTCGCGGCGAACGGGAACTTGGAGACCTTGATTGGGCGGCCCCGCTCGCGGGCGTCCTTCTCGGTCAGGCCGACACTGGCCACTTGCGGCTCGCAGTAGGTGCAGTTGGGGCTGAGGTTGTAGTCGATTGGCTCGACCGGCCTGCCGGCGATGCGCGCCGCAGCGACCAGCCCCTCGGCGGATGCCACGTGGGCCAGCTGGGGCGACCCGGCGACGATGTCGCCGATTGCGTAGACGCCCATCTCGGCCGTCTCCATGTAGCCGTTGACGGGAATGAAGCCGCGCTGTGCCTCGATGGCTGTGTTCTCGAGACCAACGCGCTGTGTGTTCGGCTTGCGGCCGACCGCGACGAGCAGCTTGTCAAAGCGGCGCACCTGGGGATCCCCGGAAGGGGGCTGGTACGCAAGCTCGACATGGGAGCCGGACTCGACGACGGACTCGATGCGCGTGGAGACGGAGACCTCAATGCCGCGCGAGCGGAACGCCCGCAGGAGGCCCGCTGATACGTCCTCGTCTTCGAGGGGCACGATGCGAGGCAGCATCTCGAACACGCACACCTCGGATCCGAAGCTGCGGTACATCGAGGCGAACTCGACCCCGACCGCTCCCGCGCCGATGATGGCCAGGGACTCCGGAAGCCGGTCAATGTCGAGGATCTCGACATTGGTCAGAATGCGGTCCGATGTCGACTCGACGCCCGGGATGAGGCGCGCTTCCGAGCCGGTCGCCAGAATCACGCTGGAGGCCCGCACGACGCGCGAGTCGGACGGGCCCTCGACCCTCACGGCGCCGTTGCCCTGCAGGGAGCCGAAGCCGGGGATGGTGTCGATGCCGTGTTTCTTGAAGAGCTGGCCGATTCCCCCGGCGTGCTTGTCGACAATCTGGTCCTTGCGTCTCCCCATGCGGGCCAGATCGAGGGAGACGTCCTGGGCAACAACGCCGAATGAGCTGCCGTGCAGCGCGGTCTCGTAGGCCTCGGCAAAATGCAGCAGGGCCTTGGTGGGGATACAGCCGACGTGCAGGCAGGTGCCCCCGAGCTTGGGGTCCTTCTCCACGACGCCGACCTTGAGGCCATACTGCGCCGCTCGGATGGCGGCCACATAGCCGCCGGGGCCGCTACCGATGACCAATACGTCGTAGCCCATGGGTAAATTGCAGTCTATCAGAGCATTCCGGGGCCCCTAAGAGCCCACGCAGCCCGAGAATTGGGCGTCTCTCGGGCTAGGATTGACCGCGGCTCGGGCATTCGCAGAGGCCGTGCTCGGCACGGGGGAGCCGGCCGCGGCTATGCACCGCGGCCGGCTCCGCTGTTAGAAGAAGCGGAAGCTCGTGCCCACGCTGAG
>JAJDWM010000519.1 GCA_022825595.1 Bryobacterales bacterium
GGATCTTCAACCCGAACCAGAGTTCCGCAGAGGCCATGGCGCACGAGCTCAGCGCCGTCGGCTCAGGTGCTGGCACGTATCGGGCGGTCGCGACGGCCGCAGAGGCGCTTGCGGGCGCTCACGTGGCTTGCCTCGCGACCACTTCCGCCGAGCCGGTGCTGGAGGACCGGCACGTTCCGGACGGCATACACATCAATGCGATCGGTTCGTTCAAGCCTACCGAGCGCGAGCTCCCAACCGGGACGGTCGGCCGCGCCCTGCTGGTGGTAGACGACCGCGAGTCCGCCCTCGAGGAAGCCGGTGACTTGCTCATCCCCATAGCTGAGGGCGTGCTGGACGATGACCACATCCACGCCGATCTGGGGAGCTTGGTCCTAGGCAGGATCCAAGGACGCTCGGCGGCGACACAAGTGACAATTTTCAAGTCTGTGGGCTTGGCAGTGCAGGATGTGGCGGCCGCCCGAGTAGTGGTCCGGGCGGCGCAGCGGTCAGCTCTTGGCCAAGTGTTGGACTGGTAACGTCAACCGGCTACAAGAACAGGATCGCCGAGGGCTCCGGGTAGAGGCCTCAATCCCAGCCCGGGGCTTGTGGGCGCGGACAGCCGTCCTCCGCGTCGCTGCGGCGGGTCCTCAGCCGTACTTACTGTCACGTAGCTGTTGAAGTCGGTTGACGTGAATAGGAACTGCGGCGGGGTGCTGTGAGCCAGATGGGCGATGGCTGCGGTGGCGTGGTCGCCCCCCCACGTGTCCTCGATGGTCATTGCGATGCCGAGTTCGACGCACAGATCCCTGGCTTGGCGAGCCTTGGTGAGTCCTCCCAGCTTGCTGATCTTGAGGTTGACGACATCCATGGCGCGGTCCGCGCTCGCCCTCAGCAGTGCGTCGATGCTGTCGATCGACTCGTCGAGCACGAACGGGTGCCGGGTGTGCCGCCGTACCGACAGGCACTCCCCGTAGGACAGGCATGGCTGCTCAATGTAGACGTCCACGTCGCCGACCGAATTGACCACCCGCATGGCGTCGTGCATCAGCCAGCCGGTGTTGGCGTCAGCGACCAACCGATGTTCCGGCGCCAATACGTCCGCCACGAGCCGGATGCGCTCGATGTCCTCGGCCGGGTCGCCGCCTACCTTGAGCTGGAAACGGGTGTAGCCGGAGTCCATGTGCTTGGCCACGGATTCCGCCATGGCGTGGGGAGATTGCTGGGAGATCGCCCGGTAGAGGACGAAGTCTGGCCCCCACCTCCCGCCGAGCAGTTCGCAGACCGAAAGGCCCGCAGCTTGTCCGAGGATGTCCCAGCAAGCAATGTCGATCGGGGCCTTGACGTACGGGTGACCCTTCAGATGAGCGTCCATCACGCGATTGAGCACCCCCAGACACGTCGGGTCAAGGCCGAGGAGCTGCGGCCCAAGCTCGGCAATGCCGGCCCGCGCCCCCTCGGCGTAGGCAGGCAGGTAGGCCGGTCCCAAGGGGCAGACCTCTCCGTATCCGCTCAGACCACTGTCGGTGTCGATCCGCACGATTGTGCTGTCGAACACAGACACCGTGTTGCCGCCGGACCAGTTGTAGGGCCCCTCCTTGAGAGGCAGGTCCACGCGATACGCGCTGATTCGGCTGATCTTCATCGGCGGCCTGCGTGCTTGGATCCGTATGGGTCCGGCGCTGGGTCGTGCGCCGGCTGGGGGCGGGATGCCGCCCGGACCAACTCTCCCATAGCGCTCAGGCTTCAGCCGCCGCGTCGCTCCCGGTCGCGGAGGGTGAAGAACACTGTGCCAGCGATGAAGTACAGCAGCGTCGGAATCGGCAGCTGGCGATGCAGGGCAGAAAGCGCCGACCGGTAATCGCCGCTGCTGGTGGCGGCACAGTAGGCGAGCCACAGGCACGCGGCCAGGCACATCGCCGCGATCGCCCCGGACACCCGCGTCCAAGCACTCGTGTTTCCGCGCTGAGGAACCGGGGGTTCGACCGGGGTGCCGCCGACCTCTTGCGTCGCATTGGCCTGTCGGGCCGGCTGCTCGCCGGCGCCCATAGCCTTTGCCAACACCCAGTAGGCGACCATCGCGAAGGCGTACACCGGAAGGAACAGGTAGAAGAGGTGCAGCACACCGGTCCTCTCCAAGGCAACGGCTAGAGCGACGGACAGTATCCAAGCGAGAAGCGCCGCCCAGTTCAACGCCATACCGCGCTGGGTTGCCCAGAACCGAGTCAGGCCAGTCCGCGGGAAGATCCAGTGCTCGGTGACGACGATCGCCCCGATCGGCGAGATCAGCAGGCCGTAGATCGCCACGTAGTCAAGAAGGCCCGTGAACACGAAGGGGAAACAGGCGACGATCGTCGTGACGACCCCGGCGGCCAGCGTGACCTTCGCGCGCGACCAGTTCGGAGTGACGGCCTGCAGGGCGAGGCCCACTCGATACAGCGTTGGATTCGAGGTCGTCCAGCCGGCGATGACCACGGCCAATGCTCCGGCGAGACCCAACGCCTGAAATCCGACCTCCCCGGCGTCGAGCTCCACCAGATGGCGTCCCATCAGCAACGCGGCGCCGGCTCCCATCAGGCCGGCGCAGATCCACGCCAGATAGTGCCCAAGGAACATCCCGAACGAGGAGAACAGGCCGTAGGACGCCTTGCGCGCGTACCGGAACAGCGCCATGTCCGAGAGCGCCCCGTGCATGCCGAGGTTGCAGATCCAGGCGAAGGCGGCAACCTTCCAGAAGCCCATCGGCTCGCTCCCGTCCGGGGTCTGTCCGGTCCAGACGGATCGGCCGGCCATATCGAAGAATCCGTCTCCGCCGGCCCGGAAGAGTTCCGGGAGCACGGCTATTGCCCCCGCGATGAACATCAGGAACATCCACGGCGAGCACACTGTGGCGAAGGTCGCGAGGCGCTTGAATCCCAGCACAGCGAGCGTCACGACGACCGCGCCCACCGCGAGTACGACCAACACGAAGCGGAAGTCGGTGGGGTACCAATTCAACTGGGGCGGGATGTCGAACGGAATGCGCACAGCCGACGCCGAGACGGTGATCATGCAACCGGCCATGATCGCGTAGAGCATCGCGTTGACCACGTTGTAGATCGAGGTCAGGCGCGCCCCGCCGATCTTGCGCAGGTACCAGTAGAGCGTCAGGCGGGTGTCGACCGCGATCGGCGCGCAAACGAGCGTCCACGTCAGGACCGCCAACAGGTTGCCGATCACCAAGCCGAGGAAAATGTCGAGGACGCTGGCTCCCCAGTTCACGAACGTGACGCCGATAACGAACTCCGTGGCAGCAACATGCTCGCCCGCGTAGGCCCCGGCGAAGTAGCCCGGACCCAGCAGCCGGGCTCGCGGCACGGGCTCGCGGTCAAACTCGTAGAGGAAGTCGGCGTCGCTTCGTCCCGCGACACTGGTTGATGCGCCCATTGCTTGCCCTCCGTTCAGTGCTGGTCTGCCCTAAGGCTCTGGACAGCTTGCTCGTATGCCCTGACTTCGTCCATCCAATGTCCGTCACGGGGGACGTCCGCACGCTCGCAGTAGTGGTCCCACACGGCTCCCGAAGGCATGGAGTGCATCTGCTCAAGCAG
>JAJDWM010000159.1 GCA_022825595.1 Bryobacterales bacterium
TGTGGGGTCAAAGCCGAACTTGGCCGCATTGGCTCGCACCCAGCGAAAGGCGGCCTTGACATCGGCGATCGCTGCGGGAAAGGTTGCCTCACCGCTGAGGCGATAGCCGACCGAGACTAAACCGTACCCGCGCTCTACCAGCGGAAGGGGCCGCCGGATGCCCTCCTTGCTTCCGTTACGCCAACCGCCGCCGTGAACCCAGACCACAACTGGCAGGAGACGGTCGGGGCTGGGATGGCGCGAATATACGTCCAGCAACAAGGAACGCCCGCCGGCCTCCGCGTATTCCAAGTCCGCATGGCGGACCACCCCCGGCGGTAGACCAGACCCCGCGTCTTGGGCCAGCAGTCCGCCCGCGAAGATTTCCATAGCCAGCAACGCTAGGACGAGGCGCGTGCGTGGGTACCTGAAGCGAGACATCACTGGCCGGAGTATAGCCAGTCGCGACGGATTGCCGAGCACATCGACCGGCATCGTAGGCACAGGAGTGGTTCGGTCACGCCCACCCAAAGGGGATCGAAAGAACGAGACATCAGTGCACCGCGGGGAATCCGGGCCGGATCGTGGAGGCCGACGCTCAGCCTCCCGCTGCCTGACCACCGCCCGAACAGCACCCGCTGGACTGGCCGGACACTTGCCGCGACGCCCAGATGCGTCCAGCGCACCGCAGTCCCGCGCACGGTCATCTGGAAACGGGGCCCCGGCCCATCTCGGTGAAGGAGCAGGAAGCCGTGGGCGAAGTGGTCGCAAGTCCGCGTAGGGGTCAATCGCGACGAGAGGAACGTGCGGTGAGTAGGTCGTGGCCAACACGGTAAAGGTGCATCTGGTATACAATTCCACCCAAGATCAAGGGCATTGCCCGATACCGGAGGTCCCATATATGAGAACACTGCTCGCCATGGTTGCGCTCTTAGGCCTAGGTCTGGCCTGGACGTGCACAGCTCCCCCGCCTGTTGAATTGGCGGCCGAGACCGACACCTTGAAGCTGGTAACCGAGGGGATCTGGTTTCGCATGGGAGAAAGGGACCAAGGGCATTGCAACAACGTGGTGATCGACATTGGCGAAGGTCTGCTGGTAGTGGATGCGAATTTCCCGAGCGGCGCCCACGCGCTGATGGAGGATCTCAAGCAGGTCACGGACAAGCCCGTCAAGTTTGTGTTCGACACGCACCACCACGGAGACCATGCCTACGCCAATGCCGTCTGGACGCGCAATGGCGCAACAACCTTGGCCTATGTCGGAGTGAAAGAGGAAATGGCACGGTACGAGCCCGCTGGCTGGCAGGCGGCCGCGGAGCGCCGGCCTGATGTAGCGGCAATCGGCGCAGACACGGCCGAGCCCCCGATGGAAACCTTCGATGTCGTGCCGCACGTTCTCGAAGGCGCCAGCCGACGGGTGGAATTCCACCACTTCGGCTGGGCCCACACGAGGGGCGACGGCATGGTCTTCCTTCCGGATGAAGGCATCCTTTGCACGGGCGACGCCATCGTCAACGGCCCCTTCAATTTCACGGGCCATGCCAACACCGGGAACTGGCCCAACGTGGTCTCACAAGCCCAGGCCCTCAATGCCACGACAATCCTTCCGGGCCACGGTCCTAGGGGCGGCCCGGAGATCGCGGCCGGACAACGCCAGTTCTTCGAGGAGCTGAATGCCTCTGTAGAGGCGGCCTTCGATGAGGGCAAGAAGCTGGAGGACATAGTGACGGTTGAGGAGGGCGCCGGCGTCGCAACGGTCGTCGAGCTCTCCGACGACGTGAGCAACTGGGTAGGAAACCGATTCGCTGAGCAGGTTCGGGTCCGGTACGCGGAGCTCTCGGAGGGGAAGCCTCACGGCGAGATCGTGGGGGGGCCATAGGCGTACTTTCCTTGCGGGGCATCGCTTCCCCTCTCCGGTTGGGATCCCCATCAGTTTCCAGTCCACCGATCCTCAGGTTTGTGGAGGCCGCAGTGGCTCCCAATCGTCCGCCGTCTTGTGGCTGTGCAGTCAAGGGAGCACGCTGCAGCCAGCCCACGTCTGGCCATCGCCTCCGTCCCTGACCGGTCTTGGATTTGGCGGATTGCCTCCACCTGAGGTGGACGACGAAGGGCCGGCCGTCGGCCGAAAGGCGGGGTCGCATTGGCAAGGCAGGTCATCTCTTGCACGGGGCGCCGGGCGCGGAAGTCTGAGCAGCCGGGTGCCTTCGGCGCCAGACGGCGGAGACGACCGCAGTGCTGCCGGGAGCCGCTCAGTCACGTCGGGCCACCTTGGACCCTCCGATCCACGTTCGGGCAGCCCAAGTCAGAACGAGTCGTCGATTGCCTAGCGGCGACCGTGGTAGACTCGCAACGCATGGTGGGCTCGGGTCGCCAGCTTCCAGTGGCCTGCAGGAAGGTGGATTGATTCCGCAGACCGGGAAGACCAATAGGAGGATTGCACGATGAATTGGAATCAGAGGCGGACGCAGTGTGTAATGGCGTTCGCCACGGGTCTGCTGCTTGTGGGGTCGGCGTACCACCCGGCTGCAGCCCAGGTCCTTTACGGATCGCTCCTCGGGAACGTCGCTGATGCTACGGGCGCGGTGATACCCGGAGCCCAGATCACAGTGACGAACGAGGGCACCGGTGCGACGCGCAGCGGGGAGTCCAGCGCTGCCGGAACATTCAACTTTCCGACCTTGGCCGCCGGAACATATCGAATCGATGTCCGCTCGGACGGCTTCAGGACCTACACGTCGACCGGCATCCGGATCGAATCGACCGACGTTACGCGTGTGGACGTCGCCTTGGAAATCGGTGAAGTGACCGAAGTGGTCGAGGTGACCGCCGGTACAGTCCAATTGCAGACGGATCATGCAGAGGTGCGGGGGGAAGTCGGCACTCACGAGCTGCAGAACGTTCCGGTCCCGCTCGGCCGCAACTACCAGATGCTGCTGCAAACGATTCCGGGCTTCTCGCCACCGCGCAACGCACACTCGGTCCCGGCCAATCCGACCAGAGCCGTGCGCTACACCGTCAACGGCACGGCGGACAACAACAACAACGTCAGGATTGACGGCGCTTCCAGCTACAACCCCAACCTGACGCACATGACTGGAATCAACCCCGCTCTGGAGTCGATCGAGGTCGTGAACGTAACTACGGGATCGTTTGACGCCGATCAGGGTCTGGCGGGAGGCGCCGCGATCAACCTGCAGATCAAGAGCGGCACAAACGAAGTCCATGGTTCCGCATTCTGGTACCACAACAACCAGCACCAGTCGGCCTACCCCTACTTCAGCGACCGCTCGAGCCCTAAGCCGAAGTTCATCTACAACCAGGCCGGAGGCACGGTGGGCGGCCCTATCAAGAAGAACAGGGCCTTCTTCTTCGTGAGCTACGAGCGCACGTCCGAGAACTCGAATGCGAACCGGTTCATCAAAGTGCCGACGACTGCAATGCGGGCCGGTGACTTCTCGGGTTCCCCCCGGCCGATCTTCGACCCACTCTCGACACCCGCCGGGAGCGAGGGGGACCGTACCCAGTTCGCCAACAACATGATCCCCGAGTCGCGGGTGGCCCGCGCTAGCCGCATCTTGGCCGACGATCCGGACTGGAGCCTCCCGGATCGTCCGGGCGTCGGCTCTCTGGGGCTGAACAGAAACAAGCTGGCTCAGATCCAGTACTCCTTCCTGCGCCATCAGATCGACAGCAAGGCGAACTTCAATCTGTCCGACAAGTGGACAATGTTCGCCCGCCTGAGCTTCTTCTACTACACGCAGTGGAACCCCGCGGCGTTCGGCAATCTCTCTGGCATCTCTGTTCATCCGACGAACTTCCGCACTGACAACGGGTTCGGGCCCACCTACAGCGGAACGCTCTCGGCCACTTACGTAGCCACGCCGAGCTTGGTCTTCGACGCGTACTTCGGATCAACGCTGGTGGACAGCAACGCGTTCGCGGGCAACCTTGACCAGAGAATCGGCTTGGACGTTCTTGGCATTCCAGGCACGAATGGGGACGGCGTTCCCGGGGAGGCCGGCAGCTTCTACGGCGGGATGCCTCGCATGCGGTTCGATTCGGGATTCGGCAATCTGGGGTATCAAGCTACCTCGCCGTTCATCGGCCACGACTACCTGCACCAGTGGGTGGCGAACGGCAACTGGACGAAGCGCAACCACGAAGTCCGCTTCGGAACCGATATCTTCCTCACACACATCAACCAAGAGGTGGCCAACTTCCCCGGTGGCGACGCCCCGGCCGGAGGTTTTCGCTTCCGGAACAACACCACCGGGCGTCCCGGCACGCGGACGAACGACTACAACGCCATCGCATCGTTCATGCTCGGCCTTCCTAGGGAAGCAGCGCGCAACTTCCTGACAGGCAAGAACCTCCAGACCCGCTCCAGCCAGTGGGCCTTCTATGTTAGGGACCGATGGCAGGTCCGCCCCGATCTGACCCTCAGCTATGGCGTCCGCTGGGAGTACTTCCCCTTCCCTGTTCGGCCCGACCGGGGCGTGGAACGTTTCGACATTGACGAGAACGTGATGTACGTGTGCGGCATCGGTTCAGTTCCCCGCAATTGCGGTCTTCCGCAGAGCAAGACGCAGTTTTCGCCACGAGTGGGAATCGCTTGGCGTGCGTCGAACACCTTTGTTGTGCGTATGGGCTACGGCCTGACTTACAACCCGTTCAACCTCGGGCGCGACCTACGCGGCAACTTGCCCACCCAGTTCTCGCAATTGCTGCCCGCGCCGAACTCGTACTCGTTCTCCACGACGCTCAACGACGGCTTCCCCGACATTCCGGCCGTGCCGGTCGAGGAGAGAATCGCAATGCCGCTTCGGGCGAACGTCGCGACTGCAGACGAGAATTTTGTCCGGGGCTACATCCAGTCCTGGAACTTCAGCTTGGAGAAGCAATGGGGCGAATGGATCGGTACGGCTTCCTACGTCGCAACGCGGTCGACTCGCCAGACCTCGCGCATTGAGGCTAACTGGTCCCCCTTGGGCACCGGCAACCGAGGGAGGGTCCTGCGCCAGCTTTACGGACGCACTGCGAACACGCTCTTCTGGGGCACGATCGGAACGCCGATGTACGACGCGCTCCAGGTCAAGATTGTCCGCAGAAGCCAGACCGGCCACAGCTTCAATCTTGCCTACACTTGGGCCCACGGGCGGGGCTACACGGCGGAGTCTTCGACGGCGCAGCCCCGGGCGCGGCATCCCGATTACTACTGGAAGAACCGAGGCCCGCTCAACAACGACATTCGCCACAACCTTGTGATCACGAACGCTTACGAGCTGCCGTTCGGACGCGGAAAGAGATTCGCACAGAGCGGAGCCGCTGCTGCGATTCTGGGCGGGTGGCAGATCAACGCCCTCGCAGCCCTTCACACCGGCCTGCCGTCGACCCCGACGGCACCGGGAGGGTCGCTCAACAGCGCGGGATCCGGGCAGTACGCGGACTGCACCGGGCCTTGGCAGAAGCTGGGCAGCCCGGACGGCTGGTGGTCGCGCTCGGGCCTCGCGGATCCAGAGGACCAGGGAGGAACACCGCGGTTCGGCACCTGCGGGTCGAATGTCCTGAGGGGCCCCGGTCTGATCAATGTCGATATGAGCGTCTTCCGCCGCTTCCAGGTCACTGAGAAAGTGAACATCCAGTTTCGCGCGGAAGCCTTCAATTTCTCAAACACGCCCCACTTCGCAAACCCGAACTCCAACGTCGGCAGCAGCGGGTTCGGCATTGTCGGTGGCGTCCAGAACACCGGAAGGGACGGGAACGATCAGAGGTTCTTCCGCCTCGGCTTGCGCATCGGCTTCTGACGCCCTTCGCGGACAGGCGGCCTCGTTCCAATGGGAGGCCGCCTTGGGCGTCGCAGCCGCGTGAGTTCGGCGTGAGGCATCGGCACAAGCCACGAAGACCCCCGGTGGCTCTAGGGCCGCCGGGCGGTCTGCCGTCGCACCGAGATCCACGAATCCGACTATCCTAGTCCTCGATGAGCCATAGGATCCACCGGAGTTGCTACCTGACAGCGGTGACGTTGCTGGCGTCAAGCCTCGCCAGCGCCGAGCGTCATACGTTTCGCGTTCGGTTCGGGCTCTCCGATGCCGTGCCCACCGCGTGGGACGGCAGCGCTTCCGTCTCCGGTGGAGACCTGGCAGGATTGCGTAGCTGGAGACCCCGAGGGGCCGACCGGATTGAAGGCGACTCCTGGGCACTTGCGTCGGCCCCGGGGGTCAAATTCCGATACAGGAACTGGGAGCCGGAACCTGCTTCCCCAGTGCCCGACTACCTGAACCTGCCAGGGATCATCCTGCAGGTCGAAGCCGCCTCGGATGCGCGGGTGGATATCGCCACGGCTGTCGGCAACCTTTCCTTCCGGCTCTCCGACCAGCCGGCGGGGATGCGGCGGGACTATCTGGAAGGAGCCGTCGCGGTCGAGCGCGCCGCAAGCTTCGAATCGCTGTCTGATCCGGCCTACCACAATGGCTTCGCAGACATCGTCGCCGGAGCCGACGGCTCGACGTGGGTCGCATGGGTGGGGTACGGCGACTGGGGCAATCATGTGTTCGCTCGGCGCCACGACGGGAACGAGTGGGGGCCGATAGAAGAATTGACCGTAGGGTCATCCGACGTCTACTACGTCCGGTTGGCACGCGACGGCAGGGGCGACACGATTGCGGTCTGGTCCGACCAACGCGACGGGAACTTCGACCTCTACGGAACAAGGTTTGACGGCTCGAACTGGTCCGCCGTCGACAGACTGACGAGCGCTCCGCAGCCCGACATCCACCATGCATTGGTTACAGATGCAGCGGGACAGGTCTGGTTGGCGTGGCAGGGATTCCGCAACGGGAGGTCTGACATTTTGGCCCGGTCGTGGGACGGCGAATCTTGGTCCGCCGAGACCCGCGTTTCGCTCTCCGAGGCCGACGACTGGCACCCCGCAATGGCGGCGGATTCCAAGGGCGGCCTGTATGTCGCGTGGGAGACCTACGAGAACAACGACTTCGACATCCGCATGAGGCGCTTCACCGGAGGGGAATGGTCTGCCGTCGAGCCAGTGGCGGACACTTTGCGGTACGAAGCATACCCCGCTCTCGCCTGCGATTCCGAAGACCGCCTGTGGGCTGCGTGGAACGAGAGCGGCCTCCAGTGGGGCAAGGACACGGGATTCCTGCTCAACAGGCCTGCGACCCAGCTCTACCAGTCCCGTTGGATCGCCACTGCCGTCTACGAAGGCGGCATCTGGAAGCGTCCGTTGCGCGGCTTCGAGGAGTCGCTGCCGGAGGACCTCAGGGGATTCAACGACTTCCCGAAGCTGGCGGCGAGCAGCGACGGCCGGGTCTGGGCACTGTTTCGGCACCGGCATCTGAGGCAGCGCCAGGTTCCACACACAGCGGCCGCTCATAGGGCCTCTTGGGAGACCTATGCGACCGCTTTCGACGGGCACGAGTGGAGCGTGCCGATTCCCATCCCTGCCACAGCGGGCCGGTCTGACGCCGGCTTCGGCGTGGCGGTCGGACCGGACGGCGGCCCCCACGTGGCTTGGGCGACCGACAATCGCATCTACGACGACTATTTCTATGAGCGCGGCGAAATCTTCACATCTCAAGTCCCGACGATCGACGGGCCCGTGTTCCCTTCCCGGCTCGTGCCGAAGGCACGCGACGAGCTGACTGCGTTCCAGAAGCATGCCAACGAGCGCGAGCAAGTCCAGAGAATACGGGACTATGTGATCGAGTCAGAGGGCAAGTCCTACAAGATCTACCGGGGCGACACGCACAGGCACACCGAATACTCCGGAGACGGCAACAACGACGGTGCGCAGAACGACACCTACCGCTACTCGATGAACGTCGCCGAACTCGACTACCTTGGCATGAGCGAGCACCACAACAGTGGCGGCCCGAACATTGAGTACATCAACTGGCTGCTGCAGCAGCGGGTGGACGTGTTTCACGTGCCCGGCCGCTTCGTGCCGTTGTACGGGTACGAGCGCGGCGTGAGATTCCCCAACGGTCACCGGAACATCTTCTTCGCGCAGCGGGGCAATCCGACCTTTCCCGACCAGGACGGCGAACGTGAGAGCTCCTCGGCCGCCGTCGGGCTGTTCGACTACGTGCGGCGTTATGGCGGCATTTCCATCCCGCACACGCCAGCCACGGGTATGGGAACGGACTGGCGCGACAACGACCCCGAGGTGGAGCCGTTGGTGGAGATTTACCAAGGGGACAGGGTGTCCGCCGAGTATGAGGGAGCCCCAAAAGCTGCCACGAGGGACGATGTGACGAACCAGGCCGGGGGCTTCCGCTCCGAGGGATACGTCTGGAACGCCTGGGCAAAGGGGTACAAGATCGGCGTGCAAGCAAGCTCGGACCACCTGTCCACGCATATCTCGTACTCGTGCACAATCGCGGAGGAGTTCACTCGGGAGGGACTGCTGGAGGCGATGCGCCTGCGTCACAACTACGCGGCCACGGACAACATCATCCTCGACTACCGCATGACCGCAGACGGCAAGGAGTACCTTCAGGGAGACGTTGTGCCGGGAGTGGCATCCGAGTTTGAACTCAGTTTCCGAATCTTGGGGACGGCGCCCTTGCAGCAAGTCGATGTCATCCGAGGGCAGGAGTTTGTGTACACGGCTCAGAACCTGCCCGACGACGTGCAGATTCGATTCGTCGACGGGGAGCCCGGCCCTGGAGAACAGTACTACTACGTGCGAGTTCAGCAGTCCGACGGTCAGATGGCCTGGTCCAGTCCGATCTGGGTGAAATCCCGGTAGATGCCAGGACCGGCACCGGCCGGAGGCATTTGGCAAACCCGATGTGACCGGGGCGTACCCCGAGTGGCCGATTCCTGCGCTTTGTCCGACCAGCCGACCAGATCCGGGCCAAGTGGCGAATCACCGCAATTCAACCAAGTTTCTGACCCTTTCGCCGGTCGCTGTGCAATCTGAGGTCAGAGCGTACGAGCGGAATCAATTCGCACTTCAACCGTTGTACCCGTTCGCCAGCCGCAGTACCCCATTGCTGAGGACGGTGCTTTTCCGGAAGTTGGTGGAAACTGGGAGCATAGTTCCAACTGGTCGCCTTCGGGGCGTTGATCTCGATTGCCCGCATCACCCGCGAGCTGGGAAGCTGCGCCCAACCAACGGCTGACCGCGAGGAAGGGTGGCCACGGCGATTGCCGTCAAAGCCCCGCCGAGGCACTCAGGAACATCGCCGCCCTGCTCAAGAAGCTTGCACCCGGCCAACGCCCGTCGCGTCCGGCCTGAGGTCACCGGACGTACCGAGCGCAACAAATCGCCCTGCCGCCAGTTGCTGCCCGACCTCGCCTGTTACGAGGGCACCATCGGCTGCCCGCCCCCGTCACCAACGCTGTGGCCGGAGCGCTCACTCTTCCCGGAACTCGAAACCACTATTCGCCACGGGCTGCAGCGGCGCAGATACTGCACTGTGCGGCTGGCTTGGGTGTGACAGCGCGCAGCACGAGGAGCCAAAAGCTAGTTCCAGTTCTGAAAGCTCTAGAGCGAGTGGCAGGCCCGTCGCCGCAGGACGACGGCCCAGCAGCACAGGGCTGGCTAGAAGCTCTTCGTCCACTTCGTTAGGAGCACGGTGAGTGTACTCGCCGCCGACAGTCTCTCTGCGACCGATCTGACGGCTGGACCGAGATGTGCAACGCAGCTTGCTGCAACGATAACCGGGGCAGCCTTGAACCAAGCCGGCTCTCGGAAACTGCAGTCAGCCCAGCTGGCGTCCGTACCGCGATTGGCGGCCGGCTCTGCCTCATTGAGAATCGCTGGCGGATTGACATGGGTTGTCGGAGCGCTTGGCAGCCCCGAGGATTTGGGACTTCGGACTTCGCAAGCGAGGGATCGTGCCGACTGGAAGTGGAAGTGCAGGAACGGAACTCGTCCGTGGTCGGGTAGCTAGCGGACGCCCTGCTCGAGACGCTGCCGCTGCTGTCGCACCAAGTCGCCAGCAACCGAAGCAGGCGACGCCAAGGATTCCCCGGCGGGACGTCCGGCAGCTTCGGCGCCCCGACGGCGCTGGCGGACGTCACCGGGCAACCACACAGCGATGCCTCACGCCATGTCTCGGCAATTCGGGCGAACTCCTCCAACGGAGTCGGGTCAGTCAATCCACCCGGGCGCGTCGGGTTCATCCGATCGGCGACACGGCTGGAATGGGAAGGTTGCACATTGCGATCTGCGGAGGCCGCCGTTTGCGCCGGGATCCAATGGCAGCGCACCGGCTCGCAGCTTGGGCAGTCGCGCTCCCCAAGGCCACCCGACCGATAGCGGGCTTCCTTATCGCTTGCCGGGAGGCCCCAATTGCAGCCCCGTCCGCTCCGCTACCTCTCGCCGTGCCAAGTCAGAACTCCACGCGAAGCGCGAATTGGATCTGCCTGCCGGTGGATCCCACGAGGATCCCGCCAATTCGACCGAAGTCCCCACGCCCGTGGACGGTCCCAGGATTGCCGAAGTTGGGTCGGTTGATGATGTTGAACAGGTCGGTCCGGAATTGCATCCGCACCCGCTCGCTGAAATCGAACCACTTGTGGGCGGAGATGTCGAGGCCAAGGAAACCAGGGCCGCAGCAAAGGGTTCTCGGCGACGTTCCAAAGACTCCCACTCCGGGACTCTCGAAGGCCGAGGTGTCGAAGTACTCGCTGAGAAACTCGGACCGCGACCGACCTCCCGGCAGACCGTGCTCGCCTACTAGGTTGGGACGTTGCGAATGAGAGAAGGTATTGCTGCGATTGGTTCGCTCGACGACTCCGTAGGGGATGCCGGAACGGAGCTCGGTGATGGTGCCGACGCCCCACCCCCCGATGATCTGATTGAGCACGGCGTTGCCGATGTCGTATGCCCTCCCCTTACCGATCGGAAGGTCGTATACGATGCTGGTGATGAAGCGATGGGGCGTATGATTGCCGGAATACGCCTTGTCCAGATGACGCAACTCGATGTGCTGATAGCCGTTGCCGGCGCCGCCAGCGAGTTCGGTTGCGGCCTCGACGTCATCCTTGAATACCGACAAGGTGTAGTTCATCAAGTAGCTCAGCCCTCCTGAGAACCGCTTCTCCAGCTTTGCGTTCAGGGCGTGATAGCTCGAGTTGCCGAAGTCTGGATAGACGAGATTCACGTTGTTGAACTGCGGGTACGGTCGGAGTGACTGATCCTGACGGTCAGGGCCACGACCACCTGCCAGAGGGATCATGTTGATGTTGAGGATGTTGGAGCTCAACTGATGGCCCACGTTCCCGAGGTAGGAGATCTCGAAGACGCTGTTCTGGGGAAGCTGCTTCTGGACTGTTAGGTTCCATTGATGCGAATACCCGTTGCTGTGGTTGTCCTGCAGGAACTCCGGTGAGAAGCGCGGGCGGGATCCCAGCGACACGGCGCCAAACGAGTGATCCAAGGTGGCCCCGGGAGGCAGTGGGGGCAGGCCGTCTTGGAAGCGAAACGCGGGCGTGAAGCCGCCGTCAGGCGATGAGAACGAGGCCAGCTTGCTGAATCCCGCCGTGAATCGGGTCGCGACCTGGCTGATGTAGATCGGGTAGTAGACAACCCCGTAGCCTCCCCGGACGACGAGGTCGGACTGAGGACGGTACGCGAAGCCGAAGCGAGGCCCGAGATTATTGAGGTCGAAGTCATGCGAGTACTTGTCGTAGCCGTCGCGCCCAGCGAAGGTCACGATGCCGGGCGTGCCGGAAACGGGATTGGTCGGGTTGATGTCGAATCCGCTCTGCTGGTTGTCCTGTTCCCAGCGCGGCGAATCCATCGACCAGCGAAGCCCGAGGTTGAGGGTCAGGTTCGGCGTGACCTTCCAGTCGTCCTGGACGAACGCAGCGACGTAGTCGGTTCGGGGGTGGATCGGGTCGTTGTCCAGCAGCGTCGCACCCGTTGTCCAGCCCAGCAGCAGGGAGGCCAATCCGTCGCCAGTCGCCCGGTCGTTGAAGTTGAAGAACCCGCCGGCCCTCTGGTTGTGCTCGTCACGGAACTTCGAGTAGCGGAAATTGAAGCCGATCTTGATCTGGTGGCTATTCTTGATCCACGTGAGGTTATTGATCGCCTGAATCGTCTTGACGATCGGAACGACGCGCTCGTGGTTTCCCGCACCGAGGCGAGTGAGCCCGACTGGGAAGACGCTGGCGAAGAACGAGGGGTCGACGCCTTGGACACCCAGCTCACCGTTCTTGCCTGACTCCCAGCCGAACGACCGGTTGATGTGCTGCCGATTGCCCCAGTTGTAGCGGAAATCGTTGATCACCGAAGGCGAGAAGTTGTGGACCCACGCGATAGTGACCTGATCGTGGTCGTTGCTGATGTTGGCCGCATTGGGGTCCGCTACCTCGATGGGGAACCTTGGCAGGTTCACAGCGACATTGGGGGAGGCGGTGTAGCGCCCGAAAATCCGATCACTCGGCCCGAAGTAATGGTCCACGCGGGTCGTATAGACGTTCTGGTCCAAGGGGTTGGAAACGTTGAAGAGGTAGTTGTCCCGGGGGCGTCGGGTAATGTCATTGTCCGGGCGATTGGGCTTCGGGTAGAATCCCGCGAACTGGCGGCCGAGCGGGTCCATTCGGGCTTGCGGCACCACCTGGTTCGGAAAGGGCTCTCCAGTCAAGGGGTCCGTGATCACCGTGTCGAGACGGTTCGAAAAATCTCCCTGCACCTCAGGAGGATGGGGGATGTCGTCGCTCGAGAACGTCCGCCCGGTCCTTCGACGGGCCCCCTCCCAGTTGAAGAAGAAGAACGTCTTGTCCTTCCTGACCGGACCGCCGACCGAGAAGCCGAAGATGTTGTAGCGCAGGGGCGCCTTGCCGGCAGCGAAGAAGGTTCGCGCGTCAAGAGCGTCATTGCGGAGGAACTCGTAGGCGGCGCCGTGGAACTCGTTCGTTCCCGAGCGCGTCGTCATCAAGATGAACCCTCCGCCGGTCCTCCCGTACTCGGCAGAAAGGTTGTTGATCTCGACCTTGAACTCCTGCAGCGACTCCGACGTTGGGTTGAGCCCGAGCTGTGCGATGCCAATCGTCGAGTTCTGAACGGAGGTGCCGTCGAGTTGCCACATCTGGTTGCGGGAGCGCCCTCCGGCCATCGAGAAGAAGGGCAACTGCTCGCCGCCAGCCCCTTCGTTGCGAAATACAACCGTGCCGGTCAACCGGACCAGCGATGCTGCGCGACGGCTCTCCACGGGCATGTTCATCACCGTCGTCCGTTCGATCAGCTGGCCCACGGTGGACGTCTCCGCTTGCAGCAACGGCGCGGCGGCCTCGACCGTCAGGGTCTCGGTAACGTCGCCCAGTTCCAGCTGGACATCAACGGTCCTGACCGTGCTGGTCTCCATGACGATGCCGCCTTGCGCAATGGGCTTGAAGCCGGAGCTGAGCACGTTCAGCTCGTAGCTCCCGGATTGCAGCAGGGGGAAGGTGTAGAGCCCGGCCTCGTTCGTCTGCGTCTCCATGGCGATTCCCGTGGCGACGTTCTGCAGGGTTACCTCAGCCCCGGGGATCACTGCTCCGGTACTGTCGGTTACCGTTCCTTTCAGCTGGCCTGTCTGGGCCAGCACAACTTGGGCGAAGAGGCACGCAACGGCCACGAAGCCGCCGAGGCACCGAATACTTGTCCCACGCATGGCATCCTCCATTTTTGTTCGTCGCGAGAGCCGCCCCGAGCGACTCAAGCGGAGGGCGGCAATGCGCGGCCCTAAGCTAACCCATAACGGTATTGCTGTCAACGGTTCGTCGATGATTCGACGATTCGACGCTATGTAGTCTCGAACGTTGTTTTCCGGCACGTCGCCTACTACGATGCGCGCTATCGGTTCGGACTGTCGCCTGCCTCCGGCCGTCGGGCTGGTCCCACAAATAGAGAGGTTAGGAACTGACCAGGTTCGGGAATCATGCTCTTCCGCATGGTGCGTCCAAACCTCTCGTCCCCAGCATGTCCAGCTCTGCACCCGCAGTCCCCCAACCTTCCACGAAGTCTCTAACACTTGAGGTTACGAGGATAGGGTCGTTGACGACAGCGACCACCGCGATCTGGCCGTCAACGAACGGCGGCGTCTCGGCAATCGATGTGAGCCTTGCATCCCCGAAGGCGTGCCAGCCGGCCGCCTGACGCTTGTAATTGAGCACCGGTTAGATAGTGAGCGCGACACCGTGGATGTAGCGTTCGATCATCGATCGGCGCCGTGACGGCTGCAGACGGGCGCAACCGAAACGCAATCCATGCCAAACCGGTGCTGGCGTTTCCGCCTCTCCCGCGTGCTGACGCAGACTCTATGTGATCGCGCTTGCTGGCTTCGAATGTAGTCGTTCTGGGGCTGGACCGCTGCCCCTCGGTGCGCACGCTGCGGCGGCGCACCAAGCAGCTCGCGCAGGGCGCGCCGCAGCCGGTGGCCCCGGACAGTCCCGCCGGGGGATGGCCGTGGGTGCGCGAGATCCGCTTCTTCGAGACGAGCCGCAGGCCGATGACC
>JAJDWM010000702.1 GCA_022825595.1 Bryobacterales bacterium
AGGCAAGCTCGACACCCACCACGAGTGCAACAAGCGGTGAAGAACCTTTCTGAAGCCGCCCTACGGCGACTGGAACACGACCCTCATCCGCTATTCCGGCATCCCCCGCCACGCCTCTCTCGAACGGTTACTCAAGCTCGCTCGGCCTTGGTCGACAACTCGGATGGGCTTCAGGGTGGCCGATTGGGCGCCGACGACTTGGCGCAAGTCGCCGAAGTGTTGCGCTGGGTGTGGGCACACGACAGGAGCCCTGTCACTCCCATGGAATGCCCAATCGGATCGACATCGCCGTCTTCGAGACCCGAAGGGCCGCCGCGAGTTTCTCGATTGAGTCCGCGCCTTCGTCGAAGCATTGATTGACTAAGTTCAACGGCATGAGCAAGTCTGCAGCGTAGGAGTTCGCCTGACGTTCAAGGATTCCACCAAGACTGCTCCGAAACAAGGCATCGTCGCGAATCCCGTCACCTATGGCATCTCGGTGGAGCACGTAGTGTGCAACTTCATGGGCAATGGTGAACCTTCGACGAATCTCCGGGTGTTTAGCGTTAGTCCAAACGGTGAACGCACCGTCTTGATTTCTAACGATGGCTCCAGAGACCGTAAGATCCCATTGGTTGGTTCTCATAACCCTAAGTCCCAGTTCTCTCGCCAGTGCCACAACCCTCACGGGTGCGGTCTGCTTGAATTCTGATACGAGCTCCTCAATCTCAACCTGAGTCATTGGACCTCCTGTTCGACTCCGCGTAGAAGCAAGCTGGGGGGTGCTAGTGCGACCTGTCCTCAGGACGATTCGCTCTTCCTGCCAGCTAAGTGTGTCGCCAGTAACCCTTGCTCCGAATCCTCATCCTAAATCACTGTGACCCCGCGGGGATTGCGGAGGTGCCACCTCTGCCCCTCCCGGCGCAGATCTCCTTCAAGCGACACGCTCAGGCGAGCCTCATGCGCACGCGTGACCTCCCCGTAGTCCTCCGAATCGAAGACTGCTTGGACGGAAGCCATCGTTCCATCAACGAACGCTTTGATAGTGGCCGTCCCCTTCGGATCCGTTTTCTCGCGCGCCAACCTTGAGACATACCCCTGAATCTCCTCGTTGGTGCGCTCTTGGCGATCGGCCAGCACCCGGGCGGCCTCCTCAAGGAGGGCTACGTCGGGTGGTCTGAAGGCAACCGTCACTCGTTGCCCGACATCTTGCTGGTCCGGTCTCGTCATCGCCCAGCTAACGGAGATCTCAAGACCGTTCCCGGCCTCGGTAAGCCTAGCGACAGACCGGCATAGATTCGCGCTGATGCCCTCGGCCAACCGACTCTCGAACTCGCCGATGTCGGCGACCCCCCGATTCACCCGGTCCATCGCATGTCGCGATGCGCGCACACCGGAGGCGAGCATTCGCGTGACCCTGCGCTCAAATGGTTCTACGAGGCCTAGCGTGCCTTGTCTATGGAGCGAAGGAGCGACCGGAGACAGAAGGTTGATCACGTAGCTGCCGCGCTCAGATTGGCCTAAGCGTACGCGGTCCAAGTACTTCCCGGCCGCCTTGTTGCGGCCCGCCCGATACATCCGCTGAGGCCGGTCCGCGGAGCACGCTGCTGCGAGCAGGAGATTCTTCGCCTGCTCAAGTACGGCTGCGCCGTCAGTGAGCCGGACTGTGTTGTCCGCGGCGGCATTGGAGAGCCGTACGCGTACGAGATCCGAGTCAGAAAGCGAGAGATCGGAAAGTACGGCTAGCCTCTGTCGGCCCTCGATCCGGCCGATCTGCTGGGCGATCTGAAAGATCCGAGTGCCATAGTCTGCATACTCCTCCGACGCTGGCACGATCGCGGCTTCCCGCCCATCCTGCGGCGACAGATAGACGTCGGCAGTGGCCCGGAGTGCGTCGACGGCACGAACCCATCCGTTGGCGCGGAGATAGGCATGGACGCCGCGAAGGGCGACAGCTCTAGCCAGGCTGACCTCGTTCGTCAATCCATTCATGCTGACGCCTCCCGGACCTGTTCGAACAGTGGTTCGAGCCCCGAGGCCCCGATTCGCTGAGACGAAGGTATCACAATGGTCCTAGATCCGGCATCAATACGTTCTTGGCCGTACAGCGAACACCACCACCCACATTTGCTTACGATCAGACGGTCAGGTGTGCAATCCACCCACTCCGATTCGTTGGATGGGAGGTCCAGGACGATTAGCAACAACGGGGCAGTGCGGGATCTGACTAGGTTGTTGTAGTTCTTCCGCCTCAGGCGAGAATGGAGCCCATCTTCCCCCAGGTTTGGGCTCGCTGTAGCCTTCAACTGGATGTCGATCACATCCCAGTGCGGCGCCCCACTCCGAATCGTCGCGTCGATACTGTCCACGTCGGGGTCCGGGCCGCGCTGCATGCTGTACCCATCCCTCGCTGCAAGTGCAGCGAGGTAGGCATGGGAAATCTCCGCTTTCCGCTGATTGTCCGTCAAGAGTGCGCCTGTCACTGGCTTGGGCACTCCTTTCGTGCTAAACGCGATGACTGCGCTCTCGATCTCTCCGCGACAAGGGAATCGGCCCGCGGTGGAACACCGAGAGTCGCTTGGAATGCTGGCACACCGTTGCGACAGTGGTCGCAATACCCATTGATCGGCTCTGTCTCCGAAAGCGAAACTGATCCGATGTACCCGAGCCGTGCCCCAAACTGTTCCGAGGCGCGGTAAGGGGCGTGGACGGACAGCAGCCTTACCGCGTCCGCGGGATGAGTGTGCGGTACCGAGAATGCCTCCCAGTCCTCTCCCAGAAAGGAGTATAAGAAATGCAGGTCGTCCAACCGCACGGCCCGGGGCATCGACGCGCACTGCGAGCGGCCCAACCGGGCTCTGGAGCGAGCCAGAGTGCGCGCTAGGCTTGTCCGAAGGCAGCACTTGCGCCAATCGAAGGGCAAGAAGACCGACGCGTTCGACGTGGTCAGTCTACGGGTTGTAGTGACGTGTCCGGCCTCTCTTGCTGGGGCATCGCTCTGCGCATCTGCGCCCTCGCCGCATGGATCTGCGTGTGGATGGCTAGGAGAGCATCGGGCGTCGGAACAGTATAGAACAACTGGTCGTCCTCCGGGCGCCCATTACCTTGTTCCAACACTTGCGCAGCCTGTCGGAGCGTTTTGGCGGACTCGCGGCCCTTGTTCCTGAGTTCATTCAAGCGCTCGCTGTGGGCTTCGTAGATATCTTTGTTGCTCATCTGGGGTGACTCCATGATGACCGAGTGCAATGTGCTCGCGTCGGGTCCAACCTTGTGCTCGCTGGACAGAAAACCCCACCAAGCGGCGACGGCGCTGGCAACCGCAGCCACGGCAGCAACGAAAGTAGCGCACGCGATAATCCGGACCAGCCTATGATCCTTGCGCGCCAAGCTGACCGCTCCGGACGAGACGGTCAGCGATTGAATCGTGTGCTGGAGGTCCATCACGTGCCACTCGGCGGCATCTTTAGCGACAGGATCGCCATCCTGCCTCCAGCTTGAGCTCTCTATGATCATTGCTACCAGCAGGTGTCCGGTCTGCACCGGTCCATCTTCATTCCCGATTCGGCCGACGCTCTGGACTGCGGCTTCCCATTCCTCGGCTGGCAGCTCGAGGATGATCTGCATACTCCGCCCGGAAGCCTCGTGGTTTGCATCAGACGTGCCGTCGGCGGCGAGGGATTCACACATCTCTCGGATAGGCTTGGGATTCTTGCATTTCCGCTTAATGGCCTCCCGAACCACCTCGTCGACTGAACGTCCTTTGCGACCAAGCAACCAATGTTGGTAGGCGTCGTCTGGCATGCGGAACTTGACAGTCATAAACCACTTCGCTCTTGAGATCCGGCTGAACGATGTACCCCTGAGGCCCATCGTAAATGCTGGGGAAGACGGAGCACACCTGTCTGGAGACCCTAACGCCCTTGCATGAGCCGTTCTGGACCAAGTGGCCCTGAACCTACCTCGTTGATCCAGGGGTCGGCCAAGGTTTCAGTCCTGTTCTCCATGCGATGCCAAGGTACTTCAGCACTGCCACAGCTCCCGATGCGAATGAGCCGACTGCCGCAACTACGGCAGTGCCAGTCTGCTATCCAGTCAGCGAGAGCCGCGTACGTGTCCGAACAGCCCTACCGTTCCAGTACAGAGTCCGGTCCTTTTCGCTGACCCCGAGACAACCGAGGTCCTTGAAGGTCACCGGCTTGACGTGAGAAGGCCATTGGTGTCCAGCCATTGTCTTCCAACACTTCTAGCAAGGAAGGGGTCCTCTATCAGCTTGTCTACCATAGAGGCCGCTGTCGCAACAGCCCTCCAGCGGGCAGCCTGCAGCCCCTCGCCGCCCCCTGACACTACCGGCATGGTTCTCAGCCAGGGTGGAGAGTTCACCATGGGCACGGACTCCGGAGAGCCCTTCGAGGGCCCTCCCCACCGAGTTCGCCTGAGCTCCTTCTACATCGACCAGCACGAGGCCACGAACCGCCAGTACGCCCTCTTCGCCGACGCGACTGGCTTTGTTACGGAGTCCGAACGCCTCGGCTGGTCCGGCGTCTTCGACCCCCGCCAGAATGGCTGGACCAAGGGCGACGGCGCTGACTGGCGCCATCCGCATGGCCCGGGCTCTTCCCAAACGGGGATGCCGGACCACCCCGTAGTCCACCTCTCTTGGGAGGACGCCAAGTCTTATTGCGACTGGAAGGGGACCCGCCTGCCCACAGAGGGGGAGTTCGAGTGCGCCGCCCGCGGCGGACTCGAAGGGGCTCGTTACGCGTGGGGGGAAGAGCTGATCCCGGGCGGGGTCCAGATCGTGGAGTCTTACCACGTAGCCGAGGCGCTTTGGGGGGTTGCCAAGGAACTGCTGCGCGACGATCGGGCAGCCGCCGAGACGTGGGCGGAGGCGCGTTGCTCGGAACTCAGGGAAGGGCGCCTGGACACGCTGCTGGCAACGCTGAAGGCACATGCGGGCCACTGCACGAAGGCCGCAGAATGCGAGGCCTACATCGAGACAAACCGCGAGCGCATGCGCTACGCGGACTTCCGCGCACAAGGCCTGCAGATCGGTTCCGGGGTTGTCGAGGCAGGCTGCAAGACAGTCGTCGCCGTGCGGCTCAAGCGGGCCGGCATGCACTGGACCAAGGAGGGGGCGGACGGCATCCTGGCACTGCGCGGTTGCATCCTCGGCGGGCGCTACGAAGACTCCTGGGCATGGCGCTCGGAATCCCAGCACGCACCTGCGGCCTGACCGCAGCAGGCCCGATCCTCCCTGCGCAATACCCCGGCTGACCGTTCCGCACTTGGCCCGAACCATCCTCAACGGCGGCCTGTCCATCGGCCTAGCCCACTCGCTTCAGACCCGCGAAACCGCCAGAAGACCGGCGAAAATCAGAATCGTGTCGTGCACCCGTCCCAGGAGGGAGTCACCATCATCTCTTCTCTCCTCAGGCTTCGAAGGACACCGGAGAGGGCCTGCCCGCGCCAAGCGATCTTGCACAGTGGAGGACCATGCCGAGGCGACCGCGGGCGTCGAGTGCCCCAAGGACGCAGGCGTCATCGGCGAGACCCCGGCCCCGTACAAGCCGATAGATGCGGTGATGGCGGCCCAGACGGACCTCGTGGAAGCCGTCCACACGCTCAAGCAGGTCGCCTGCGTGAAGGGGTGAGGCGCTGCGATGACCTGGCCGACCATCTTTCTCCGCGAGGAGATCACCGCCGGGTGCGCCAAGCGTCCGTACCGCACTCGGTGGCGGCTTTGGACAGGCCCGAACGGCCGCGCGGTCTATCTCCACCATTTCTCGTGCAGCGACTGGGCAAGGGACTTGCACGAGCACCGCAAGATCTTCGGCTCGATCGGCCCTTGCGGCGGCTATGTGGAGGAGACGGTCGCACCGGGTGAGGAGGCGCTAGCCAGCCGGCTCCCCCGGCGTCGAGGATTGCTGCGCCGCGCGGGCCGCAGTAATGCCCCTTCTACCCGGCGATTGCGGTCACGGCAGCGAGGCCGAATCCACGCTTCCCGGCAGAAAGGCGGTATAGAGTATTACTTAGCGATACTTGGAGGGACAATAATGGGCTCCCCAGCGGTTTCCGTAGCCGTGAGAATTGAACCGGAAATGCGCGAGCGCATGAAGCGCCTCGCGGCAAGGCGGCGGCGTACCCAGCACGGGCTGATGCGCGACGCAATCCGCCAGTACATCGAGCGAGAAGAGGCGCGTGACGAGTTCTTGCGGGAAGCGCTTGACGCCTGGCAGGAATACCGGGAGACAGGTCTGCACGCCAGCGCTGGGGAGGTGCTGGCATGGCTAGCCACTTGGGGTGCGGAATCGGAGACGGCTGCTCCGGCGTGCCACGAGTAAGCTTCGCCCCGGCCGCCGTGCGCGATCTGGAGCGTCTGCGCGCGTTCTTGGAGTCCAAGAGCCCCGCCGCCGCGCGCCGCGGCCATCACCGAGGCGGTCAGCGGACTCGAGCAGCATCCCGGGATCGGCAGGCCTGTGGAGGAAATCTCCGAATACCGTGATCTGCTGATCGACTTCGGCGACAGTGGCTATGTAGCCCTGTACCGTCACGCGGCTGGTCAGGTGACCGTGCTGGCGCTGCGTCACCAGCGCGAGGCAGGCTATCGCGCATAGGTCTCCTGCTTGCCCTGGGGGACGCCGCGGGGCGCTGCTCGTCGGCTGGCCGTCTTCTTCCACGTGTAAAGGAGCCCCATGCCGGCCAACCCTCCCGCAGCCTGGGCAAGTACTGTTGCTGGATGGGAGGCCTGCGCTCAGCACGGGTAAGCGCACTGCTGACCTAGGACGAGATCACGGTGCTGTGGACCAAGGTGCAGGCGCACGAGCTGTGGCGGCCGAGCGCGCGGGACCGCGCGACATCTGCACGTGGGTGGTGTGGCTGGCGATGACGTCCGCCTTCCGGCCCTCGAAGCGTCGGCCCCTGCCGGGCGACGCCGTGCTCTGGCGGGCCTGCGCCGAGATGGGACACTTGGTGCAGTACGAGCAGCAGCGGTCAGTGCTGCCCATGCCCGGCAGGCCCGTCTTCGCGGAGCCGCCGAGCGCAGCCCGGCTGCGGGCCATCAAGTCCCGATAGCGGGAAGCCGGGGAGCTCGGGCCCACCGCGAGAACTCGCGGCCAGCCACCGGGCCCCTCAGCGGCAAAGCCCGGAGAACGTCCTCCAGTGCGCCTGCAGTCGGCGTAGGGTCGGCCAGTCTGCTGGCTGCACCCCGAACCGACCCATGTCTTGGCCGCAGTCGGCGGCCATGGTAGGCGCTGGCGCTCAACGGACAGCGACCGCGCACTCTCCCGTCCAATCCCCCGAAGACGGCGGGCTGAAGGACGCCCAAGACGCCGCCGGCACTACACTCGTCCGCACCGCTGCTGCCATCCTCCCGACTTGGCCCGCCACCCCGGTGCTCTCACAGATT
>JAJDWM010000080.1 GCA_022825595.1 Bryobacterales bacterium
GGGCTATACGCGGCCGTCCAGGGAGAGTCCCGCGAGGTTGCCGACGCCATCTACGACCACTACTTGCCGCTTGGCGCGTCCGGGCCGATCCCCCGATCCGCAGCTGGCCGCATCGTATCCCTCGCCGACAAGCTGGCGACCGTCGGGGGCATGTTCCGGGCGGGGCTGATGCCGACGGGGTCGAAGGATCCCTTGGCGCTGCGGCGAGCGGCGTATGGTGTGGCCCGGATCGTGATGGAGACCGGGGCTGAGGTGTCGCTGGATCGGTTGGTGGATCTCGCAGACGCGGGAGAGAACGCAGATCGGCTGCGCGTCTTCCTGCTGGATCGGTTCCGCCACTGGCTGCGCCAGTCGGGCGGGCTCGCTGCAGACGTTGTAGAGGCTGTCCTCGCGGCTTCCGACCAAGTCCCGGTCGATGTTTCCGCTCGCGCTGAGGCGCTGGCCGCGGTCCGGCACACTGAGGACTTCGAAGCACTGGCGGTGAGCTTCAAGCGCATCCGCAACATCCTTGAGCACGCGCGCTTCAGCACGATCGCAGGGCCGCCCTCTGTGCGTCCGGACTTGCTGGAGCCTGGGGCCGAGACCGAGTTGCACGGCGCCCTCCAGCCGGTTGCCTCTGCGGTTGGCGAGCGCAACGCCCGACGCGAGTATGGAAAATCGTTGCGCGCGATCGCGTCTTTACGCCCATCCTTGGATCGCTACTTCGACGAGGTGCTGGTGATGGCTGACGACGAGGCCGTCCGCAACAACCGCCTAACCTTCTTGGCCAGGATGCTGCGGGCCCTCTCAACGATCGCCGACTTTGCGAGACTGGCGCCCGACCCCCGGCGCTGAGCCCACGCCGGCCGGCTGTTCACGCGATTCCGTCGCCCTCCGGGACGTACTGGCGCAAGAAACCGCAGCTCTGGCGCAGCGAACGAATGCGATCCGCTAGCGATCCCTCGTAGGCCCGGTCCTCCACCTCCACACAGACGGGCCCTTGGTAGCCAATAGAGGTCAGCGCCGAAAAGAACGCCCCCCAGTCCACATCGCCGAGTCCTGGCAGCTTGGGCGTGTGGAACTGCAGCGGGTACGCAAGGATGCCGACGTCGTTCAGCAAGTGCCGGTCGACGCGGACATCTTTTGCGTGGACGTGATGGATGCGGTCTTTGAAGTCCCTCAGTGGCGCGATCGCGTCCATGTGCATCCAAGTCGGGTGAGACGGATCGTAATTCAGCCCGAAGCACGGGCTCGGGATGTCCTCAAACATCCTTCGCCAGATCGCGGGTGAGGACGCCAGGTTCTTCCCGCCAGGCCACTCGTCTCGGGTGAAGATCATCGGGCAGTTCTCAATGCCGATCCGCACTCCCAGATCCTCAGCATGGCGCACCAGCGGCCGCCAGACCTCTAGGAACCGAGGCCAGTTCTCCTCAACGGAGAGGGACCAGTCGCGTCCGACGAATGTGTTGACATTCTCTAGCCCGAGCGTGTGTGCCGCGTCCATCACCCGCCGGATGTGCGCTTGGGCAACTTGCGCCTCGTTCTCGTCTGGTGACAGGGGGTTCGGGTAGTAGCCGAGACCACTGATCGCCACGCTATGACGCTCCAGGCAGGCGCGGACATCGTCTGCTGCACGTTCGTCCAGCCGGGACGCGTCGATGTGGGTAACGCCCGCGTAGCGTCGGTCGGCCTTTCCGGGGGGCCAGCACATCACCTCGACGCAGTCGTAGCCTTCGCCAGCCGCAACGCGGCAAACCTCGTTGAGGGTCAGATCAGGCAGAATGGCGCTCACGAAGCCCAGTTGCATGCTCGTCCCAGAGTACTGGATTGGTCTGCGCCGCCTATCGCAATCCACTACTGGCGGCTCTTGGGCGGGTCGGGAGCTGGATCCATATTGCGTTGCCCGTTGCGGACTGTTACTCTCGGGGCCAACCCAGCCCTTCGCTGCTTGGCACGGAGGGCAGGACAAGTGAGGTCCTCAATAAATGATTCGTTCGCCCGTCGGTATCGCCATCGCCCTACTGTGCGCATTCGTGATGGTGGCTCCCGCCTACGCCCAGACGGCGTATGGGACCATTCTCGGAACCATCACCGACCCCACTGCGGCGGCCATCCCCGGGGCCGCCGTGCGGGTCACCAACGTCGGCACGAACATCGAGAACGAGACCACGACCGGCGCCGACGGCGGCTACGGCGTTGCCCGGCTAATACCCGGCCAGTACCGGATCGAGGTCTCATACGAAGGCTTCAAGACGGCGGTTTCGCCCACTCTGACCCTGCTGGTGAACCAGAACCTGCGATTCGATGCGGTTCTTGAGCCAGGCACCGTCGAGACGGTGGTGGAGGTGACGGCCACCGGAACACTGATCGAGACCGACTCCAGCAGCATCGGAAAAGTCGTCGAGAACAAGCAGATCGTGGATCTCCCGATGGTGAGCCGCAACTTCACGGACCTGATTGTCCTCAGTCCCGCCACGGTCACCGATAACCAGGGTGCCTTGGGAAACGAGCAGAATTCCTTCCGGACGCGCCTTTCCGGCGGAGGTTCGTTCATCGGAGGCGGTCGGGGCGCAGATAACACCTACATGATCGACGGTGTCGAGAACAACGATCCGGGCTTCCAGACTCCCTCGATCACTCCTCCGATCGATGCGATCCAGGAATTCCGCCTGATGAACAAGAACTACGCCGCCGAGTTCGGCGGCGGTGCCGCGCAGATCAACATCGTCATCAAGTCCGGCACCAATGAGATACACGGCACGGCCTACAATTTCCTGCGCAACGACGTGCTGAACGCGCGCAACTTCTTCGCGGAACAGGACCCGATCACCGGCCGTTCGAAGCCGCAGCTGCGTTACAACCAGTTCGGAGCCAGCGTCGGAGGACCGGTTGCCCGGAACCGGCTGTTCTATTTCTTCAACTACGAAGGCACCAGAGTCCGCACGTTTGCCCCGCAGTCCAGCCGCTACCCCACGAAGTCACAGCTGGACGGCGATTTCTCCGGCGAACTCCCCGTCACGGACTACCTGACCGGGCAACAGTTCCCCAACAATCGCATCCCCGAGAGTCGAATCAGCGGCAAGAGCCGCGAGCTGCTCTTTCTCTTCCCCGAGCCGAACGTACAGGCACGGGTCGGCTTCAATACGGTCAAGACCCTGAGCATCCCCGAGAACGTCACTCAGTACCACGGCCGCACCGACTGGCTTGCAACCCAGAGGGACAACCTCTTCCTCCGCGTGTCCATCAGCGACCAGGACATCCTCCGTAGGGCGCTTCGTCCTCTCGGGGGCACGCTGGACCAGCAGAAGGGGCGCAACATTGCCTTGGCCTGGACTCGCGTATTCTCGCCGGAGTGGCTGAACGAGATCCGCATCGGCTTCAGCCGCCCCATCAGCCTCCGCGCGCAGGAGGGCGCATTTGAGGAGGATGTGGCCGGGGCCCTGTTCCGGGGAACGGACGCGGCCCCAGTCACCTTCGGCGCCCCCGCCATCGGCTTGGCCGATTATGCAGGTGTGGGGAGCACCGGCAACGGTCCGCTGAACTACCTCACGAATTCTTGGAGCATCGTCGACGCCGTCAGTTACACGACCGGCAAGCACAAGATCAAGGCGGGTATCGATTTCCGTGACTTCCTGTTCAAGGAGGTCAATTCGTTCCGGCCGCGAGGTGCTATCAGCTTTACCGGCCTGTTTACGCAGAACCCCGAGAATGCCACCGGCAACGCGGTGGCGGACTTCGTTCTAGGACTCCCGTTCTCCGCGGCTGTCAACCAGGGTGAGTTCACGAGCTGGTTTCACGCGCAGGTCTACAACCTGTACCTGCAGGAGGACTGGACCGTCACCCCCAATCTCACCATCAATTGGGGACTCCGCTACGAGTACCGCACACCTCTGGAGGAAGAGCTGGACCGGGTGTCCATCTTCGACCCGGAGTATCCCGGTGGGCGGATGCTGACCCCGAACCAGGCGATAGTCGACGAGCTCAACACCCCCCTGATCGGGGGTGGGGCGTCGCGTGGGCTCATCGATCCAGACTTCAACAACTTCGCCCCGCGTGTGGGGATCGCCTACCGGCCGTTCAAGGACAACCGGAC
>JAJDWM010000043.1 GCA_022825595.1 Bryobacterales bacterium
ATGCTTCGCAGCCCAACGCACGCAGCGGCGGCATCTTCAGGCCGACCAAGGGCCCGTAGGACCAGCATCAGCGGCTCGTACGGGCTGACGAACCATGGATCAGCCTCGATTGCCCGCCCCAGCGCCACTGCGGCTTCGGCGACGTCTCCGACGGCGAGGCGTAGGCGTCCGATCTCGAACCATGCACTCGCGTAACCCGGGTAAGCATCCGTTGCTGTCGTCAGCAGGGACAGGATGTCCTGAACGCTCGCCTCTCGTTGCTCTTGCATCAGGCGCACTGCCGCGTGGAAGCTCTCTGCGGCTTGGGGTGGCGCGGTGAGGTGCGTGACGCTGATGGTCTCCCCCTCGTTCTTTCCCGACCGCCGCAGGGAGATGCCCGGAATTCGTGGATCCAGCGGTAGGTCGCCTAGCCGGGCCCGGGCCGTGTCGTAATTAGGAGCCCTCGTTTCGAGTTCACAGTCGGCGGCGTCTTCAGGCACATCAAGAACGGCCGTTCCGGTGGAGCCTACCTGAATGGGCTGGCTGTCCTGGCCGCCTCCGCAGAGGACTTGCACCGTGGTTGCGTTCGGCACCGGTAGCCCATCGTCGGTGACCAGCTTTACCCGCAAGGACTCTGCTTGTGCCAATGCGGCGACTGCCATCACCGCGAGGAGCGCCCGGAGCAGCATGAGCGATCCGATCATACTGGGGCCGTGCGGCTCCGAGAGCAGCTCTGCGCCATCCTGCTGATGCCAGCATCGATGGCTCTTGCCCAGCGCTTCGAAGATGTCACAGCCGCATCGGGCATAGCGTTCCTCCATCAATCGTCTCCCACGCCGCGAAAGTACCTGCCAGAGACGATGGGCGGAGGCGTTGCACTTCTGGATGCCAATCTCGACGGCAGACTGGACGTTTTCTTTGTAAACGGTGCCCACTTGGCCTTCCCGCATCCGGAGGGAACCGAGCCGGACAAGTCCAACCCGCGCTTCTGGAATCGGCTGTACCTCAACCAGGGAGGCTTGCGGTTCACGGACGCGACGGAGCAATTCGGATTGCAGGGACGAGGGTACGGAATGGGTGCGGCCGTGGGGGACGTGGACAACGACGGCGACCCCGACCTTCTCGTCACGCAGGCGGCCACGGGGGACATTCCCGCGGCGACCCTCTACCTAAACGAGGGGGGGCGTGCGTTTCGCGACGTGACCGTGCCGTCAGGCATCTCAGCGCGAGGCTGGGCCACCAGTGCTGGTTTCTTTGATGCAGACAACGACGGGGACCTCGACCTCATGATCCTGCGCTACCTGCGTTGGAGATTCGATGTTGACCGCCGCTGCGGAATGGAGGCCACCTACGGCCGGTCCTACTGCCATCCGGACCTGTTCCCGCCGGAATCAAGCCTCTTCTATCGCAACGAGGGGGACGGAACATTCTCGGACTCTACCGAGGCATCCGGGATTGCCAACCATCCAGGCAAGGGCCTCGGGCTAGCCTTCGCGGATTACGACCTCGACGGATTGACCGACATCGTGGTTGCCAATGACTCCCACCCGCAATTCCTGTTCCGGAACCTTGGTGACGGACGCTTTGCCGAACAGGGCCTTGATTCGGGCATCTCCTACGACGACCACGGCGATGAGTTCGCGGGCATGGGCGCGCTCTTCGAGGACTTGGACGACGACGGGTTGCCGGACGTCCTCGTGACTACCCTCTCCCAAGAGCGATACGCCCTGTTCTTCAATGCCGGGAGCGGGCTGTTCGACTATTCGACTGCGGTGTCCGGACTTGGAGTGGCGACGCAGCTCTTGGCCGGCTGGGGTCTGGCTGCCCTTGATGCTGACGCGGATGGCCACAGGGAGGTCTTCTTCGCCAACGGGCACGTGATGGACAACATCGAGCTGTCTCAGCCGCACGTTCGCTATCGTCAGCCACCGCTTCTGCTCACTTCTGACGGGCGCCAGCTGAGAGACGTGTCCGCGTCGGCGGGTCAGATCTTCGAGCGGTCTTGGGCAAGCCGCGGGCTCGCGATCGGAGATCTGGACGATGACGGGTTGCCGGACCTGGTTGTCTCAAATCTCAACGGTCGGCCGTACGTCGCTCGCAGCGCGTCTAGTGCAGGGAACTCTTGGTTGGGTGTGCGCGTGCGAGGATGCAGCAGCTCACGAGACGGTCTCGGCGTCCGCCTAACGCTCGAAGCGCCCTCCGGTGTGCGCCAGCACAGGACAGTTACGCGCTCCGGGAGCTATCTCTCGGCAAGGGATCCGCGCGTGTTTTTCGGCCTCGGTTCCTACCAGGGCCCCGCGAAGCTCACAGTGGACTGGCCTAGCGGGGCTGTCACTGAGATTCGGGACATTGGGCCCGGAACGGTGCACGAAGTCGCTGAGAGCGCCCCCTGCCCGGGATCGTGAACGCCATGGGGTGCCTCGGGCGGCCCGGCCATCGCAAGGTCTCGGGGGCTCTCGCCCAGTGACCGCGCCGGATCTGTGCACGGGACTTGTCTGGCCTCGTGATTGGGCGCAGGCACCCCGCTGATAGACTCAGGTTCGCGGTTCGCCGCCCGCACATCACCATGAGAGCTCTCCTGCAAACAGTAGGCCTTGCCGTAGTGGCTACCGCTGCGGCCGTCCCGGCCCAGCCTCCGAACGTGATCGTCGTCCTTGTCGACGATCTCGGCTGGATGGACCTTGGATGCCAAGGCTCGGACTTCTACCAGACGCCGAACATCGACCGACTGGCCGCCAGCGGCATGCGGTTCACGGATGGCTACGCGTCATGCGCAGTTTGCTCTCCGACGCGGGCCGCACTCATGACTGGACGCGCACCAGCCCGCTTAGGCATCACGGATTGGATCCGTGCCGAATTCCAACTCGGCAACCGCCAGTGGCCAAACATTCGGGACATGTTCGGGTATCACCGGCCCGCCGCGGCGGATCGACCGCTGCTGACGCCGGTCAACGAGCTTCAGCTGCCGCATCGTGAGATCACGCTGGCGGAGCTCCTCAAGCCGCTCGGGTACACCAGCGCATACATCGGGAAGTGGCATTTGGGAGGCCGCGGCCACCTGCCGACGGACCAGGGCTTCGATGAGAACTACGGTGGCTGGGACTACGGCCAGCCTCCCTCGTACTTCGACCCATATGTGGAGTCCCCCAGACTGCCGATGGGAATCCCAACGCTGACGCCCCGCGAGCCTGGGGAATACCTCACTGACCGTGAGGCGGACGAGGCTGTTGCCTTCATCGACCGGAACCGGAACCGCCCCTTCCTTCTCTATCTCGCCCACTACGCCGTGCACACTCCGATCCAGGCCAAGGAGGGCCTGATCGAGAGCTACCGAGCCGCGCAAGACGGGAAGGGCCAGGATGATCCGGTCTACGCGGCAATGGTCCACAGCGTCGATGACGCCATGGGGAGGCTGTTCGACGCATTGCAGCGCAACGGGCTGGCAGACAGCACCATGATCGTGTTTACGGGGGACAACGGAGGCTTGGACCGCAATGGCCGACCCACCGAGAACGCGCCGCTCCGCAGTGGCAAGGGCTACGCCTACGAGGGCGGCTTACGCACACCTTGGATCGTGAGCTGGCCCGGCGTGACAACGCCCGGCTCAGTCTCCTCTGAGCCCATTGCCAGCATCGACCTCTTGCCGACCATCGCTGCGGCCGTGGGCACGAGGCCGCCGGTGGACCGTCCGATCGACGGAGTGGACCTCTCGCCGGTCCTGCGCGGCGGGTCGCTGGACGAGCGCGCTCTCGTGTGGCACTTCCCCCACTATCGGCACGGTCCCGGCCACGATCCCTATTCGGTGATTCGCCAGGGCGACTGGAAGCTGATCCGCTTCTATGATCCGCCCAAGGTCGAGCTTTACAACCTGTCCCGGGACCTCGGCGAGAGCCGGGACTTGGCCGAAGCCGAGACAGGCCGCGCCAAAGAGTTGCAGGGCCTGCTCGACGAGCGGTTGGACCGCTTGGGAGCCCAGATGCCGCGCCGCCCGGAATAGGCGACCGGAATCCGGGCAGGGCTTTCCAAGGCTCGCCGTCGTTGCGCTCAGGCTAGGTCGGCGTCTCCGAGCAGTTCCAAGAATCTAGCCGTCGAGGCCATCCCCATCCGGAAGTTTCGCAGGCTGAACTTCTCGTTCGGAGCATGCAGGGCGTCGTCCGGTAGTCCGTAGCCCATCAGCGCGGTGGGGATCCCCAGATGCTCTTGGAAGTCGCCGACAACCGGTATGGTGCCGCCCGAGCGGACGAACACCGTCTCGCGTCCCCAGACCTCAGAGAGCGCCCGAGCGGCAGTACGGATGACCGGATGGTCAGGGGACGCCAGCGTAGCCGGGGCCGAATGCACTTCGCGCACCTCGACCGAGATCCCGGGCGGCGAGTTCTCGGCGGCAAACTTCTGCATCTGAGCGAGAACTGTCGCTGGATCTTGGCGGGGGACCAGTCGCGCGCTGACCTTCGCGGTCGCCGCTGCCGGGATCACAGTCTTGACTCCGGGCCCGGTAAACCCTCCGGCGATGCCGTGTACTTCGAACGTTGGTCGTGCACCCAAGCGCTCAAACACGTTGAAGCCCGGCTCGCCCGTCAGTGTGGTTGCTCCTACCTCGCCGCTGCGATACTCATCCTCGTCAAACGGCAGGCCCGCCCAGCTGTCGCGTTCAGCATCCGACGGAGCGTGGACAGTGTCGTAGAAGCCAGGAATCCGGACCCGGCCTTCTGAATCCTTGCACTTCGCCAGCAGCTCGACAAGCCCGAAGACCGCGCTGGGTGCCACGCCGCCGAAGAGTCCGGAGTGGAGGTCGCGCCGGGCCCCCCGTGCCGCCCATTCTGTGTACAGCAGGCCGCGCAGACCCGTGCAGATCGTCGGCGTGTCCGGCATGTACATGGCTGTGTCCGACACAAGCGCCGCGTCGGACCGCAGTCGCTCCCTGTGTGAGGGGACGTACGCGCTGATCGTCTCGCCCCCGACCTCCTCCTCGCCCTCGACCAGGAACTTGACGTTCACCGGAAGCCGACCGTGCGCTTCCATCAGCACTTGTAGGGCCTTGATGTTCGCGAGAACTTGGCCCTTGTCGTCGGATGCGCCGCGTGCGTAGACCTGGCCGTTGCGGATCTTTGGCTCAAACGGCGGCGAGAGCCACTCCTCGAGGGGGTCCGCGGGCTGCACGTCGTAGTGGCCGTAGCAGAGGATGGTCGGCTTGCCAGGCGCTCCCAGCCACTCGCCGTAGACCAGCGGGTGACCGCTGCCTTCGATCACTTCGACGCCATCAAGGCCCGCCTGCAGCATCTGCTCCCGCACAAAGCGCGCTGCTCGGATGATGTCCTGCTTGTGTTTGGGGAGCGTACTGACGCTTGGGATGCGGAGGAATTCGAGGAGTTCGGCCCGGAACTGTCGCATTCCCCGGTCCAAGCACTGCGCTACATCGGGCATACGTACTCAGCATAGTTTGGCGATCCGCCCGAGGGAACTGCCCATCTAGGGCCGGGTGCCGCTGGGCGGTCGTGCCACCATGGGACGCAGAGGCCATGAGGACTGCGATCATCGGCTTGCCGCAGGTCGGCAAGACCGCGCTCTTCAAGATCCTCACCGGAGTCGGGGCCGAAGGCCGCGTTGGCACCACGAAGGCGCAGCTGGGCGTCGCGAAAGTGCCCGACGATCGCCTCACGGCCCTTGCTGGCCTGTTCAGGCCTCGCAAGACAACGCCGGTGACACTTGAGTACGCCGACATGCCCGGGCTCTCTCGGGAGGCCCTGAACGAACCCAGCTATATCGGCAGCTTGCGAACGGTCGATGCGTTTGCGCACGTGCTTAGGCTGTTCGAGGACGACACTGTCATGCATGTCGAGGGAACTCTCGATCCGGCCCGAGACTGGGCCGCCATCGAGTTTGAGCTGATGCTGAACGACCTCCAAGTTGTAGAGAACCGTCTCCAGCGCTTGGAGAAGGACCTCCAGCGGATGCGCGATTCCCAGCTGTCCGCGGAGCGTGACGTGCTGCTTGAGTGCCGCGACTGTTTGGAACGGGATTGCCCCTTAAGGGAACTGTCGGTCTCGCCCGAGCAGTCCAAGCTCTTGCGTGGGTTCCAGTTCCTGTCCGCCAAGCCGATTCTTGCAGTGTTGAATCTTGGCGAGGACCAGACCGAGGAGATGCCGGCCATCCTCTCCAAGTACGATGCCGAGCTGGCTAGCGGTCGCAGGGGCGTGGGTGTCACCGCTGTCTGCGGGAGCATTGAGTCTGAGCTTGTCGAACTGGAGCCCGACGAGCGCGAGGAATACTTGGCAAGCTACGCGCTCACTGAGTCCGGCATGTCCCGGCTGGTATCCGCCACGTATGGCCTGCTGGGCCTCATATCCTTCCTGACGGTGGGAGACCGGGAGTGCCGGGCGTGGCCGATCCGCAGGGGAGCCACGGCGATCACCGCGGCAGGAGCGGTCCACACCGACTTCGCGAAACGCTTTATCCGCGCCGAGGCGATCCAGTGGCGGGCTCTGGTGGAGAGTGGGGGGTTCTCAGAGGCCCGCGCCGCTGGCGTCCTGCGGCTGGAGGGTAAGGGCTACCTTGTCGAAGACGGCGATGTGCTCGTCTTCCGGCACGGCTAGCGGGCCGGAACCGTCACTTTCCCTCCTGACCTCGAGGGTCGCGCACGAATCCTTCGCGGTTGGGCATCTTGATGTCCGGAAGTGTCTCGCGGTTCAGCTCGAAGTCTTCCTCGATGATGCCGTTCAGGTGCAGTACGTACGCCGTCACGGCATACACGTGATCGTCGCTCAGTGTGCCTGGCTCCTCAAAGGGCATGGCCCTCCGCGTGTAGTCGAATAGCGTGGTCGCGTATGGCCAGAAACTACCGACGGTCTTGATCGGAGGGGCCTCCTTGAGCTGTTCTGGAAAGCCAATGAGCGCTGCATGGTCCCCGCCGACGCCCAGATCGCCGTGGCATTCCTTGCAACGCACTTCGTAGACTTGGGCACCTTCGGCTGCGGTCCCGCCCCCCTCGGGAAGTTCGCGGCCTTCGGGGCCGATGGTGATGTCCACGCGCCGGGCTTCATCAGCCGTCAGCGGACGCCCCAGCCCGTAGGTTTGGGCCGCGAGCGCTTGGGCCGCGAGCAACGAAACAAGCAGAATTGGCACTGTTCTACGCTTCTGCACTGGTCACGCTCCCGTCGGCGGCGACGCGCCAGCCCTTGATGCGATTGCAGTGGTAGGCCGACTTCGTGCCGCGCTCCTCGATCAGCTGCGCGCGTGTCGGCTGGACGTAGCCGGTCTCGTCGCGGCAGCGGGACAGCAGGACGGTCTCGGCACCGTCCCACTCCCACGGCAACCGAAAGCGGGTGAAGGCTCGGGAGTACACGGGGGCCTGCAGTTCGGCGTCTGACCAGCTGCTTCCCCCGTCGGTCGAGACCTCCACGCGCGCGATCTTGCCTCTGCCGGACCACGCAAGGCCGGAGATCTCTACGAAGCCCGGCGATCCGATCGAATGCCCGCCCGAGGGCCGCGTGATCACCGACTTTGCGTCCATCTCGAACGTGAAGATCCAAGCCGTGCCGTCTTCCATCAGCTCGGTGTACTTCGATGTCTCGTCCTTGACGTATTGCGGTCCCTCGGTCAGCTTGATGCGCCGGAGCCACTTTACGTTCGTGTTTCCCTCCCAGCCCGGGAGGATCAGCCGCAGCGGATAGCCCTGCTCCGGGCGAATCGCCTCGCCGTTTTGCCCGTACGCCACCAGCCCATCGTCCATCGCCTTCTCAAGCGTGATGCTGCGCTGCATGAGACACGCGTCCGCACCTTCGGCCAGTATCCAGCCGGCTTCCGGTCGGACACCTGCTTCCTCGAGCAGGATGCGAAGCGGCACGCCGGTCCATTCGCTGCAGCTCGCCAGTCCGTGACTGAGCGAGACGTTGGGGGCACCGGCGGGACTCCATTCGCCCCCGCTGTTGCCGGAGCACTCGACAAAGTGCACTCTGGAGACGGACGGCAGCCGCTTGATGTCGTCCAAGCTGAAGGCCACCGGTCGTTCCACCAAGCCATGGATCATCAGCTCGTGGTTGGCTGGGTCGATCTCCGGGACGCCGGCGTGGTGGCGCTCAAAGTGCAGCGCTGACGGGGTGATGATTCCGTATGTCTCGTCGAGCGGCGTTCTCGATGATGCGGCCTCCGGGGTCTGAGTCGTGCGGACGCCTCGGGTCGCCCTCTCGAATGGGCTGCGCTGTCCGTACCGGCTGACTGGTGAGCCGAGAGTGCCGGTCGAGGCCGTCTCCGCGGCGGATTCCGGAGCGGGGGCTTGGCAGGCGCTCCAAGCGGCCCCGGCCAGTGCGCTGGACCCGAGGAATGCCCGCCTTGTCGGGGATCTCCGTTGCATGTGTCGCTTGATTCTAACCTGCCGCAACGTAAGCCTCGGCTACCGTTTCCTGAATTCCTGTCGCACGGTAAGCCAAGACGACCCCGGCCGAAAGTGAGGCGCTGAGGTACTCGCGAACCAGCTGCCAGCCCCGGTCCGAGGCTCTTTCGTGATCTGCCGGACGCGGCCGATGGTCCGGGGGTTGGCACGGCCCTGGCCCGCCGGGGCACGGTCGCGCTACATCCGTCGGGATCGGGATAGCCGAGAGGTGGGTCTG
>JAJDWM010000167.1 GCA_022825595.1 Bryobacterales bacterium
CGCCGAGGCCGAAGTGCACACGCAGGTCGTTATGCGACACGTAGCTGGACTGGCTCAGCACCGCCCGAGTCTGCTTGCGCGACGATGCATCGACGGACACTAGGGCGCCAATAGCCGACCGGTTCGACTCCGTGCCTTGCAGCGTCAACCGGATCCACGAACCCTGCCCGTCCAGACTGTTGCGCAGCAATGTCACGGGTGCCCCCATGTTCATCACCAAGATGTCAATGTCCCCGTCGTCGTCGTAGTCCCCAAACGCAGCGCCGCGGCTAGACCGGGTCTGGCCAAGGCCATCCCCCGAAATCGTGGTCACGTCCTCGAAGTGTTCGCCTCCAACGTTGCGGTAAACCAGATTTGACTGCCGATACGTCTCTTGGACTTGATGCTGGCTGTCCAATTCCGGGTAGACATGTCCGTTTGCCTGGAATATGTCCTGCCAGCCGTCGTTGTCTAGGTCGACCAGATCCACGCCCCAGCCCACGTACTGCGGATTGGACGCCAGCCCGGCCCGCACGCAGATGTCCTCGAAGAATAGCCCGTCGTTGCTGCGGTAGAGGTTCGGATAGTCGTCGGCGAAGTTCGTCTTGACGATGTCGAGCCAGCCGTCCCCGTCAAAGTCCCCGACGCCGACCCCCATCCCGCCCTGCTCGAAGCCATGCTCGTTGAACGCGACGCCCGTCTCGGTGGCGAAGTCTGTGAACGTTCCGTCGCCGTTGTTTAGGAACAGGATGCTGGGCGTCGAGTCGCAGGCGATGTAGATGTCCTGCCACCCATTGCCGTCAAAGTCGGCAGCCACGGCGGTGAATGCATAGTACTCCCGCACATCGCGCACTCCAGAGGTCTCGCTGACATCCTGGAACCGCCCATCGCCCAAGTTCCGGTACAGCGTCACGTTCCCAAATGGGAGTCCTCGCGGTCCGCAGTAAACGGGCATGCCCTTCCACTCGCAGTTCGCCGTCTTTCCGGGGGGAGGCGCGGTCTCAAGGTCAAACTGCTGGTACTGCGTCACCAGCAGGTCCAGCAGGCCGTCCCTGTCGATATCGACAAACGTGCAGCCCGCGCTCCACTGCAGGTCTTCGCCCGAAACACCCGCTCGTCCCGCGATCTCCTCGAACGTTCCATCCCCGTTGTTGCGGTAGAGCGCATCCGGCCCCCAATAGGCCACGAAGATGTCCAAGGTGCCGCTGTTGTCGAAGTCCCCCGCGCAGACCGCGCTACCCCAGCCCGAGCGGTTGAGTCCCGCTTGGGCAGTTACGTCCTCGAAGTGGCCGTCCCCAACATTTCGGTACAGGCGATTGGTCGGAGCCTTGCCGTCACCAAAGCCCTCAAGGCGCGAACCGTTCACGAGGAAGGCATCGAGCTGCCGATCCCCGTCGTAGTCCATGAAGGCGACGCCGGAGCCGTTCGACTCGATGATGTACCGCTTTGTCTCGGCCCCTCCGTAGGTGAACTCCAGATCAAGGCCGGCCTCGCTCGCAACGTCTCTGAATTTCGCGCGCCATGGCAGCCCGGAAGGCTCGCGAGCCTTCACGGGCTGTGCGTTCGCACTGGCCACCCCCTGTGCAAGTGCTCCGGCGGGCGCCAGCAGCGCCGCACAGAATGGCAACGCCAGAATGGCCCCCATGGCCTCGGCGCGCCGGGCCCCGGGCTGAGTACGCCATCGGGGTCCCGACTTGCCGGCTTGGGGGCCCTTCCGCATGGTCGTCAGGACGCCTGCCTCGAATGGATCAGCGGGAGCACGGTCTCCAAGAACTCGGCCGGCGTCACGGCGCCCGTGTGGCCACGCTTGCGGTGCCGAACGCTCACGGTACCGCCGTCGGCCTCGCGCTGGCCCACCACGAGCATGTAAGGAACTTTCTGTAGCTGTGCCTCCCGAATCTTGAAACCGATCTTCTCACTTCGGCTGTCAACCTCGACTCGCATGCCTTCGGTGCCGAGCTGCCGGGCCACTTCATTCGCGTATGGGACTTGCCTGTCCGTGATCGGCAGGACTACCGCCTGGACAGGGGCCAGCCACAGCGGGAAGGCCCCCGCGTAGTGCTCGATCAGCACGCCGAAGAACCGCTCGACCGATCCCCACAGCGCTCGGTGGACCATCATTGGCTGGTGCGCCTTGCCGTCCGGGCCGATGTACTCTAGGTCGAATCGGCGCGGCAGGTTGAAGTCGAACTGGATCGTCGAGAGTTGCCATGACCGGCCAATAGCGTCAACCAGCTTGATGTCGATCTTGGGCCCGTAGAAGGCGGCTTCGTCAGGCATCACCGTGGCCTCGATGCCTCGCTTGCGCAGCGCCTCTCTCAGGCTGGTCTCGGCCAGATCCCACTCCTCGGCCGTCCCGGCGTACTTGTCACTCTCGCCGCCGTCCCAGGTCGAAAGCTCCACGGAGAAGTCGGAAAAGCCGAACACCCGCAAGACCTCCATGGCCAGATCGACGCAGCCGATCACTTCGCTCTCGACTTGGTCGGGCGTGCAGAAGATGTGGGCATCGTCTTGGGTGAAGCCCCGGACCCTCAGGAGCCCATGCATCACGCCAGACCGTTCGTAGCGGTAGACCGTCCCGAGCTCTGCGAGGCGCACCGGCAGGTCGCGGTAACTCCGCAGGCCGTTCTTGTAGATCAGGATGTGGAACGGGCAATTCATGGGCTTGAGCTGGTAGAGCGAGTCGTCCAGCTCCATGGGCTTGAACATGTCGTCCTGGTAGAAGTCGGCGTGCCCGGACGTCTTCCAAAGGCCGTGCCGTGCCACGTGGGGCGTAGACACCAGCCCGTATCCCCTCGCCACCAACTGCTCGCGGAGCCAGTCCTCCATGACCCGTCGGATCGTGCCTCCTTTCGGGTGCCAGAAGATCAGCCCGGGTCCGGCCTGCTCCTGGATGCTGAACAGGTCCAGCTCTTTGCCGAGCTTGCGGTGGTCCCTGCGCTTCGCCTCTTCAAGCCGATGCAGATGGGCCGAGAGCTCCTTCTTCGTGAAGAAGGCAGTCCCGTAGACGCGCTGCAGGCGCTCACGCTTCTCGTCCCCCTTCCAATACGCGCCAGCGACCGAGAGCAGCTTGAAGGCCTTGATGCGGCCCATCGACGGGATGTGCGGTCCTCGGCAGAAGTCGGTGAACAGCTCGCCGGTCCTGTAGACCGAGATCCGCGCCTCGTCCGTCTTCTCCGTGATTAGTTCGCACTTCATGAACTCGCCTTGGCGCTCGTACTCGGCGAGGGCCTCGTCACGCGGGATCCACACCCGCTGATTCCTGGCGTCCCGCTTGACAATCTCGCGCATCCGGCGCTCGATCTTCTCCAAATCGGCCGGCGTGAATGGCGTCTCGCGGTACATGTCGTAGTAGAAGCCTTGGTCCGTTGGCGGCCCTATTCCCAGCTTCGTCTCGGGGTAGAGCTCCAGCGTCGCTGCCGCCAGCAGATGCGCAGCGGAATGGCGGTAGACCTCAAGTGCGCGCTCGTCCCGGCTCGTAAGGAACCGAACGCTGGAATCAGCCTCCAGCGGCGCGTCCAGATCCACGAGTTCGCCGTCCACGTCCGCCACGAGCGCGGCGCGGGCGAGACCCTTGCTGATCCCCTCGGCAACCCTGAGCGCCGTCGTGCCCTTTGCGACCTGCAACTCGGAGCCGTCCGGAAGGGTAACTGCTATGTTCGGCATTGCGGGAAGCGCGCCCCAGCCGCTAGGCGGGGAACGGAGATTTCAGTATCTCTCGAAACATTGGCGGGAATCCGGGATTCCCGCCCGGGCCAGTCGTTCGCGAAGGTCGGCGACCATCCGCGGGGGTCCGCAGAAGTAGGCGTCCAATCCCGTGCGACCTCGCAGCGCCTCCGCCATGTGCGCCGTGACGCGGCCGCGGAGGCCGGGCCAGGATGGCTCGCTGCCGCTCACGGTCGGAAGTACGCGCAGACCCGGATGGCGGTCGGCCAGCGCGCGGAACTCGTCGTGAAATAGCAGGTCGGAAGCGCTGCGGGCACCCAGCAGCAATGTTGCATCCGCCTCCGGGTTCCGATCGAGGTGGGCAAACAGGATGGCGCGGATCGGCGAAACGCCTGTGCCGGCCGCAAAATAGACCGCCCCGCGGGCGGCGTCTAGGAGCCGCATGTTGCCGGCCGGACGGCTGGAGTCGACTGTCTGTCCCGGCGCGAGCTGGGACAGGTGCCGACCGAAGCCGCCGCCGTGCCGGATGCAGAACTCGATCCGTCCATCGGCGCGCGGCGGGCTCGCGATCGAATAGTAGCGACGCTGCACTTCGCCGTCCACCTTGGCGCTCAGCGCGACATACTGGCCCGCTTCGTGGCGGTACGGGGCGCGGAACGCCAGGTAACTGGCGCTGGGACTCAGCGGCCCTCGCTCGATCAGCTCGATGCGAGGCATGCTGTCTCAGTCACGGTGAAGTGCCCGCATTCGAGCGCACTGCCGGCGGCCCGCCTCAGGACGTGTTCCCGAGCAACCCGCGGGCGCGCGAAGCAAGGATGCCGGCTAGGTCCGGATGTCCGTCCAGCGGAGGCGACGTGCGGATCCGTATGTCGGGCAGGACCGGTCGCAGCTCCCGGACCAACCTCGGCAGGTCGACCGTCAGGTGCCGGCCCATTGTCAGGAAGTAGGGCGTGATCAGTATCTCCCTCACTCCCTCGGAGGCGAGGTCTCGTGCGGCCTCGGACAGGCTGGGGGGCGCAAGTTCGAGGAACGCGGCTCTGTACCGGGCGATTCCAGACCTCTTGGCAGCCTCCGTTGCTACCGCGCGAACGGCCTCGTTGGCGCCTTCCACCCGCGACCCGTGGGCGAAAACGATCAGGCCGATGGTCTCGCAGCCGCCCAAGGTATACTCGCAACTCCAATGGACGCTCTCATTATCGCCGCCTACTTCGCGGCGGTGTTCGGGGTGGGCTTTTACCACTCCCGGAACAAGGACACGACCACCAAATACTTCCTCGCCGGCAAGCACATCGGGTGGTTCGCCGTCGGCGCGACCCTCTTTTCCACGAACATTGGCAGCGAGCACGTCATCGGTCTTGCCGGCTCCGGGGCTTCCAGCGGCCTAGCGGTCGGGACGTACGAGTGGTCCGCCAGTTTCTGCCTGTTACTGCTGGCCTGGATCTTCCTGCCGCAGTACTTGCGGAGCGGCATCTTCACCGTTCCGGAGTTCTTGGAAAAGCGGTTCAGCCCCGGCTGCCGGTGGTACCTGACCACGGTCTCCCTCTTGGCCTACGTGCTGACCAAGATCTCGGTGGCGCTGTTCGCTGCCGGCATTCTGGCGCGGGAGATCTTCGGCTGGGACTACATGACCACGGCCGTGCTGCTGGTGATCGCGACTGGCATTTACACCATCACCGGAGGCCTCTCCGCGGTGATCTACACCGACCTGCTGCAGGCGTTCATCATGGTGGCCGGCTCCGCTTACCTGACATGGCTGGGGCTCGATGCTGCCGGCGGATTCGGCGCCCTGCGAGAGGCCCTGCCGCCTGATTTCTTCCACATCGTCAAGGACATCAGTCACCCTGAGTACCCGTGGCTCGGCACGACTCTGGGAACGCTGATCTTGGGCACTTGGTACTGGTGCACGGACCAAGTGATCGTGCAGAAGACCCTCAGTGCGCGGGACCTTACACACGCCCGTGGCGGTGCGATCTTCGCGTCGTTCCTGAAGATCTCGCCCGTGTTCATCTTGGTTCTCCCAGGGTTGATCGCGCGGACGCTGTGGCCAGCTGAGGCGACCGGCGACACTGCATTCCCGCTGTTGGTCGACCGCCTGCTGCCTCCTGGCCTGTCAGGGCTGATGGTGGCCGCGCTGCTGGCGGCCCTGATGTCCTCGCTCAGCAGCGTGCTCAACTCCTGCTCGACCCTCGTGACGATGGACATCTATAAGAAGCTGCGTCCCGCCGCGAGCGAGCGGCGCCTAGTCTTCGTGGGACGGCTAGTCACCGCCGGTGTGGTCGTGCTGAGCATCCTCTGGATCCCGATGATCCGCTACTTGAGCGGAGAAGTGTACCAGTACCTGCAGAGCGTCCAGGCCTACATCGGGGCGCCGATAACTGCGACGTTCCTGCTCGGCATCATGTGGAAGGGAGGCACTTCGCGCGCCGCGATCACAACTTTGATCGCCGGAGGCTTGGCAGGTGCGGGCCGATTCGCGCTGGACATCCTGCACAAGGCTTACGGCATGGATCTGGGGCCTCTCAATGGGCTGGTGGGTGTGTCCTTCCTCAACTTCAGCGTGGGTGTCTTCTTCGCTTGTTTGCTGCTCTTCTGGTGCGTGAGCAAGCTTGACGAGCGAACGGCCTTGGAACGCGTGGCCGGCCTCACCGTTGAGTGGGACGGCTTGGTCCGAGGCCGAGGGGAAGGTGCCAGCCACAGACTGCTGGGAACGTTGACTGTAGTGGTCGCGGTGGCGGTGCTGATGTTGTGGTTCCACTTCCGGTAGCCCCGAGCCGCCTGATGATCTCGTGCGCGAGCCATGACCTTGGGACTTGAACCGCCGATTCACCACAGCAGTCCCGTTTGCCCGAGACGCAGCTAGACCCGCCCGATGCAGCTCAGATTGAAGAAGTGGATCGTCACTGCGACCAAGGTCCTTGCTGCCTTAGCGGCATGCCTGCTGGTGTTTCCAGTCGTCTGGGCATTCTGGATCGCTAGGGGCGACCCGGACATTCGTGAAGACCAGCACGCGCAGTACATCGAGAGCATTAGGCCCGCTGACCCGGCTACCGCGCCCAGCATCGTGGTCATCTTCGCCGACGACCTCGGCTCCGGCGACGTCGGAAGCTTCGGCTCAACTGCAATTCGTACGCCGCACATCGACGCCTTGGCCGCAAACGGGGCCCGGCTGACAAGTTTCTACGCTGCCAGCCCCGTATGCTCCCCGTCGCGATTCAGCCTGCTGACGGGGCGCTATCCTCCGCGCGGCTTTATTCACTCGGTGTTCTTTCCCACCGGAACGTTCATGGGCCTGCTGGCGAACAATTTCGGGTTTCCGCACGGCATCCGCGGCATCCCAGCCGACGAAGTCACGATTGCCGAGGTGCTGCAGGCGGCCGGGTACAGAACTGGAATGTTCGGCAAGTGGCATTTGGGCGACCGCAGCCCGCACCTACCCACAGACAAGGGCTTCGACCACTTCTTCGGCAGCTACTACTCCAACGACATGGAGCCCTACGCGCTGTACAGGAACGGCGAGGTCGACGTGCCAGCGCCCGCCGACCAGTCGACCCTGACGATCAGGCTCACCGAGGAAGTGTTGGCATTCATCGACCGGAGCGAAGGGTGGCCATTCTTCGTGTACTACGCGACGCCCTTCCCGCACGAGCCAATGCATGCCAGCGAACGGTTTGCAGGCACTTCGCAGGCTGGCCTATACGGGGACTGCGTGGAGGAGATTGATTGGAGCGTGGGGCAGATCCATGCCGCCTTGGCCGAGCGCGGTCTGCTTGAGCGAACGCTGATCCTGTTTACCAGCGATAACGGCCCCTGGCACCAGGGTTCGCCCGGCAGGCGTCGCGGGCGGAAGGCCAACACATTCGAAGGCGGACACGCAGTGCCCATGGTCGCGTCCTGGGAAGGCAGGATTCCGGCGTCCACCGAGATCGGTGTTGCGGCCATGACCATAGACCTGTTTCCGACAATCCTCGCGACGGCCGGGATCCCGCTGCCGAACGACCGGCGGATAGACGGCACCGACCTGATGCCGCTGCTGGAAGGTCGGAGCGCAACCGTCGACGACAGGCAGCTCTACTTCGCTCGGAATGGGAAATTCGCAGCTGTGCGGGGTGCGGACAGGTTCAAGCATGTTGCCCGGCATCGCAGCGAGAACAGCGCATACTGGATCGGCCGACACGGGCCATTCCTCTTCGACCTCGACCTAGACCCGACTGAGTCCTACGACCTGTCGCGCCGATTCCCCGCGGTCTCGGAAGGTCTCGCCGGGGACCTGCGGCGGATGAACGAAGCCGTGCGGCGAAACCCCCGTGGGTGGCTGGAGCCGTGACGCCGGGCCTGGGTGCCGTAAGACCTAGAGGCAGCCCGTCTCGGCCGGGTTCAAGCACGGCCTTGGCAGCTGGCCTCGGCGTATGGTAGGTAGCACTCGGGGAAGCGGACGGTGAGCGCGGTGTCAGAATGGCGAGCAGCAATCTTTGGGGCAACCTTGGCTGGTCTTGTTTGGCTGTCCGGGTGC
>JAJDWM010000764.1 GCA_022825595.1 Bryobacterales bacterium
CCACCCGCCGCGAATTCGTCGCTGCACTCAAGACCGAGCTTCCGCCAGCCCTCGCCCACCTCCAGGCCGGCAACATCGCTCCGGTCGATCTCGCGCAGGCGGCCATCGGGCCGGGGATGGCGGTTTACACCCGCTACGCCAAGGTGCTCGACGCCGAGGGCAAGCAGGTACCCGTCCGGGATGCCCTGGCACTCATCAACCAGACCCTCGACGAAACTCTCGCCGAACAGGAAGGCGAGTTCGACGCGGACAGCCGTTGGGCGTTAGCTTGGTTCGAGCAGCAGGGCTTCAGCGAGGGCAACTACGGCGTGGCCGAAACGCTGTCGAAGGCCAAGAACACCAGCATTGCGGGTATCGCTCAGGGGGGCATCCTGGCCTCCCACGGAGGCAAGGTGCGGCTTCTCCGCCCCAACGAATTGACAGACGATTGGGATCCAACCTCCGAGTCGCGACTGACGGCGTGGGAAGTCGTACACCAACTCGTACGCGTTCTGGAGAGTGGCGGCGAGACCCAAGCTGCGGTACTCCTCAGACGGCTCGGAGGGTTGGGAGAAAGCGCGCGTGAACTGGCTTATCGCCTTTACAACGTCGCCGAAAGGAAGGGCCGTTCCACAGAGGCATTGTCGTACAATTCTCTGGTCCAGAGCTGGCCCGAGATCAGCCGCTTGGCCCGCTCGTCGGAGCAGGGCGAGTTGCTCTGACCCTGGGACACGGGTTTGAGTGACCTTGCAAGTAGGGGACAATCTGCGGAATGGTAAACTGGGCACGCTTCACGCCGGTCGACTTTGAGTATGACTTTGAGCGGGATGAACTTGGCTCTCACAAGGTCACTTTCGAGGAAGCAGTCGAGTGTTTCTTCTCGGGCTTCGAGATCCGTCGGAACAAGTCGTATAAGGACCGCTACCAATTGCTGGGACGAACGGTGGGAGGCAGGCGCTTGAAAGTCATTTTCCAACTGAAGCCGGGCGATATTGTCCGGATCATTACAGGATGGCCAATATGAGAAAAAAGAGAACACCCTTAAGCGAGAGAGAAATCGACGACATCGTCGTTGCCCAGGCGGACGATGACGCGGCTTGGGGAAAACCAATCCGTGGCAGGAAGGTCAAAGCCACGAACGTGCCGTTGTCCGCGCCGCTTGCCACGCGAGCCGCGTTCTTCGCGCGCCTCCACCGGGAGAAGAGTATTGACGCGTGGATCGAACGCATCATTCGTGACCGCCTTGATCTCGAAGAGGCGGCGTTTGCCGACTTGAAGCGCGAACTTGCCGCCCGTTGAACAATCCTGTGGAATCGACTGCGGATGAGCCGTGAAACGATACTGGAAGCGAATCGAGGCGACGGATGGCGATAACCAATCACGAACGAGTCGGTAAGGCGATGGACATACTCCGGGACGGCCTCGCCCCCTTCGTCGGACGGGAGTTGAAGGACAAGAACGCCGCTGAAGGCACCGCTGCACCGAGCAAGCCCTTGTCCGAGCAGGACGTTGCAGGTCTGCTGAAGCTGATTTGGGACAACTGGCAGTTGGTGTTTCGGAACATCCTGGGGAATGCGGAACGGAGTCTCGTGTCCGAGCTGCGTGGGTGGCGGAACAAGTGGGCGCACCAGGAAAGCATCTCTAGCGACGATGCCTATCGGGCGCTGGACTCGGCTAGTCGTCTTCTGGCGGCCGTGTCGGCGCCACAGTCCGAAGAATTGGACAAGCTCAAGATGGAACTCTTACGCGTCCGGTTCGATGAACAGACACGAGGAGAGCGCCGCAAGCAGGTAGGCGCGGCCATCGAGAGCGGAGCAGCGGCCGGCCTCAAGCCCTGGCGCGAGGTGATCACGCCGCACGCGGATGTGGCCAGCGGCCGCTATCAGCAGGCCGAGTTTGCCGCTGACCTGTGGCAGGTGTACTTGGGCGAGGGGACCGACGACTATCGGGACCCGGTGGAGTTCTTCCGGCGTACGTACCTCACGGAGAGTCTGAAGCGGCTGCTGGTGAGGGCCGTGCAACGCTTGACCGGGAATGACGGCGACCCGGTGGTGGACCTCCAGACCAACTTCGGGGGCGGGAAAACCCACTCGATGCTCGCGCTGTATCACCTGTTCTCGGGTGCTGCCACCAGTGACTTGATGGATGTGGACCAGATCATGCAGGATGCCGGGGCCGACCGACTGCCATCCGTCGCACGGATCGTGTTGGTGGGAAACAAGATATCTCCCGGAAATCCTTCAATCAAACCGGATGGCACGACGGTGCGAACCCTATGGGGCGAGTTGGCTTGGCAGCTCGGCGGCAAGAGCGCCTTCGACCGGGTTCAAGCGGACGACGAGAGAGCCACCAGTCCGGGTGACGTGCTACGGGAGCTTCTCAACGAATTCGGTCCATGCCTGATCCTGATCGACGAGTGGGTCGCCTATGCGCGCCAACTTCACGATCAGAGCGACCTGCCCGCCGGGAGCTTCGAAACTCAGTTCACCTTTGCCCAGACGCTCACCGAAGCGGCCAGAGCGGCCGGGAACTGCCTTCTAGTCATCAGCCTGCCGGCGTCGGATTCAGGCGGTTCGCCTCATGTGGATGACGTGGAGGTGGGTGGACAGCGCGGTCGCGAGGCCCTCGTCCGGCTACGCAACGTGGTGGCCCGTGTCGAATCGTCCTGGCGTCCGGCTAGCGCAGAGGAGGGTTTCGAGATCGTTCGGCGGCGCCTGTTCGAGCCCCTCACCGACCCGGGACGGTTCAAGGACCGGGACGTGGTGGCGCGAGGCTTCGCCGACCTCTACCGAACCCAGCAGCAGGAGTTTCCGGTGGAGTGTCGGGATGCGGACTATGAAAAGCGGATCCGGGCCGCCTATCCGATTCACCCCGAAGTCTTCGACCGCCTCTATTCCGATTGGTCCACCTTGGCGAGCTTCCAGCGTACGCGCGGCGTTCTCCGTCTGATGGCCGCAGTTATTCACAGCCTGTGGGAGAACGGCGATCCAAATCCTCTAATTCTCCCTGCCCACGTCTCGATAGATGATAGCCGGGTGCAGTTCGAGCTTACGCGCTATTTGCCGGACAACTGGGTACCGATCCTCGAAAAGGATGTTGCGGGCCCCAGTTCGTTGCCGTTGCGAATAGACAGGGAGACGCCCAATCTGGGCAAGTTCTCGGCTGCACGCCGGGTGGCCCGAACCATCTATCTCGGTTCCGCTCCCGCAGTGGAGACCGCAAACCGCGGACTGGAAGACCGTCGCATCAAACTCGGGTGCGTCTTGCCGGGCGAGTCGCCCGCAGTGTTCGGGGACGCTCTGAGACGTTTGGCTGGGGCGGCTACCTACTTGTACCAGGACGGCAACCGTTACTGGTACTCAACCCAGCCTACGGTCACCAAGCTTGCCGAGGACCGCACGGAACAGCTGAGGCGTGAACCTGACAAGGTGGTTCAGGAACTGCGGAACTGTCTCAGCGTCGACTTGCGTCAGAGAGGCGACTTCAGCCGCGTCCATCCCTTGCCACAGTCTGGCCAGGATGTGCCTGACGATCATGACGCGCGTCTTGTGGTTTTGGGCAGCGATCAGCCGTACAGCAGGGAAGGTGACAACCCCGCTCAGGCGGCAGCGACGGCCATCCTGGAATCACGCGGGACTGCGCCCAGGTTGTACCGCAATTCGCTCGTCTTCCTGGCTGCTGACAGGACTCGTCTGCAAGACCTCGACGAAGCGTTGCGACATCGCCTTGCCTGGGAATCGATCCTGGCGGAGAGAGAGCAGCTCAATCTGTCACCACATCAAGTGAAGCAGGCCGAAATCCAACTGAATGCCTCGGCCAGTGAAGTTACCGCCCGACTGCCGGAAACCTACCAATGGCTCCTGGTGCCCGTACAATCGAAACCACAAGATTCGATGGCATGGCAGTCAATAAGGCTGACAGGCGAGGGTCCGCTTGCGGTGCGAGCATGCAAGAGGCTCAAGAGCGAGGAACACTTGGTCGTGGCCCTAGGTGCGACCCGGCTTCGAATGGAGATGGACCAAGTTCCGTTGTGGCGCGGCAATCACGTGACCATCCAACAGATCGTTGAAGACTTCTCCCGCTACCCCTATCTCCCGCGTCTTAAGGATTCAACGGTCGTGCTAACGGCCATCGCCGATGGCGTCGGGCTCCTCAACTGGCGGCAGGATTCCTTCGCTTTCGCCGAAAGCTATGATGAACAGGGGCTACGTTACCGCGGCCTCCGGGGAGGCCAAGCAATCGCACTCCCTGATGCCGGCTCGTACGGTATGCTGGTGAAGCCTGAAGTGGCGTGCCAACAGCTCGACGCGGAGGTGCCTAGCACGACCGTGCCAGCCGAACCGCCAGATGCGTCTCAACCGATGGAGAAAGGAACTGCCGTCATCCTTGGCACTGGAGCCGGTAACGTCGAACCTGTCAACCCAGTCACCCCTCGGCCAAGACGCTTCCACGGCACCGTCGAGTTGGACGCTATGCGAGTTGGACTCGACGCCAGCCAGATCGCGGATGAGGTAGTCGCCCATCTCGTCAGTCTCGTCGGTGCGAAGGTCAAGGTGACCTTGGAGGTCGAAGCCGAGATTCCCGACGGCGCGCCGGATCGTGTAGTTCGCACCGTCACCGAGAACACCCGTACGCTAAAGTTCATCAGCCAGGGCTTCGAACAAGATTAGCAGGCAGGAGGACGCGCGCGGCGGATGACGGGCGAGGGCGGGATACTGCCCCGCCGCCATCAAACCAGTCCACGGAGCGTCAAACATCTCCTGCCGCGGGCCGCAATGATGGGTTGGATCGCAGTCTTCGCGACTCTGCCCGGCAAGTTTAACCCGGACACCGTGAGCGCCTACGAGACGGCAAACGGGAAACCCCGAGCCTACCTCCGGCAGTCGGTCGTACGCCGGTCAAAATGGGCGGAATCAAGCGTACCGGCCGGGGCATGCACCAGATAATCTAAGGGCGTCGAACCAGACTACAGAGTCGAACTCGACCAACAAATACTGCCGTCTGAAGCTGTGTCTGCCTGCCGACTACGCTGCGAATTAACCAGACACCACACTAGAATACCTGGACCGCGGGCGGCTGTGTCAGGTGAATACCCATCAAGCATACCAAGCAGGCCGACAACGGCATCGAAGCGATCCTCGCCGTCGGTGCTCACACCGGATCCGTGCGCGATCTTTGCGCGGGGTCGATCCGCTACCTCTACCTGGTTGAAATCCGCGCACGCTATTGCAGCACAATCAATCTGATCAAGTCAGGACACCTCTGTTGAATGCCCACTACTTTCGGCACAGCGCCGCTACTCTCCCAACCGGGTATCGGTGACTCGTGCTCAACACCCAAGCTTTCTCGAAGCAAGTTCTCAGCCTGCACCATTGGATCCATCCACTTGTACCCTGCGCCAGCCCCGCCATATTCAATCGTGGCCATGCCACTCACTGTGTAGGCTGCTGCGGCCCTACGCGAACCATCCTTGTCCCACGCGATGCTACCGTACCTCAGCGCAAATATTGCTCTTGTCGCCCAACCTGCACATCGGCTGTCTAGTGCGTCTGTTCTACATCCGGCTGCGCGGCCGAAAATGGCCAGCAATTCCGCGATTCGTTTTCGGTCTCGACAAGCCAACGCTACCGCACTTTCGAACTCTAGCAACATATCCACCATCTCGTTTCCGATTAGATCGTCAGTGTATTTCGTCCCTTCGTCTTCGAATCCCATTACGTCTCTAGCCTTGTGTGACCAAACGAAGCTCGAGTTCAGAAGTTTACCGTCATCTGTTATTAGGCCTTCCTCTTGCCTCAAATTGGCTACCGTTCCAACAAGAGCGAATTTCTCTCTTCTTGTGATCTGTTCGCGTTCCCTCGACAGCCTGTCCTCTAGCTCCAGCCGTACTGCCCTTAGACGGGCTACGTCTCCCGTAGCTGCACCTATTCTCATTGACAATTTGCGCAATAGTGTTCGGGCTTCTTCTTTAATGGCCTTGTCTTCGATGAGTTTCAAGAGCTCAGCAGTCTTCAGCTCAACGGAAACATTTCGTCGAAGCATTTCGTGTGTACGCTCAGATGCTTCTCCTTTGCTAGTCTCCACTAGACGATTCAGTACTGCTACTTCCAGAGACGGTAGGACTTCCCTTCGCCACGAGCCCGTCAAATCTACATCTGCCTGATCTATCAATTCGCCACGTGGACTGAAGATCCTAATTTCTGCTTTGCCTTCCTGTATTCCCACTTCGCCGGAGACGACTAAATCACCGCCGTACTTCTCGGCAAATTCTCTTACAGCACTTTGTTCTCTAGTCAGCCGTGGGCGGCTATGATCCACTTCCCTCTCTATTCCTATAGTCGTCCGTACTCGTACAGAATGCCACCCTTGTTGTAGCAATCCTTTTTCTAATTCTCGTGTGTGTTTACCTTCCTTGTCGCGTTCGAATTCAATAATTAGGATAGTAAGGTCGTCGTCTTTCACCCTCTCGTATCCATACTCCCCAGTTATCCAGTCCTTTACGAACAAGTATGCTCCGCCTATGGTGGAGGTGTCTCGGATAATATCTGCCAGGCCGTATACTACGGCGAGCACCGCTAGAGGTAGCCAAATAATGGTTCTTATTCTCTTTTTCATCTGCAAGTGAGGCGGTCCTGGTTTGTGGACTGGATAACGACGGAAACAAGGTGTAGTCCGCGGTAATCGGTCATGCCGCCAAGCTCCTGTCTGACTCTCTCCCGGTTCCGATTCCAGCCGGCAGCGGGGCGGGCAAGACGCGGCGCTTGGTCCATCTCCGACGGCACTCCTTTT
>JAJDWM010000756.1 GCA_022825595.1 Bryobacterales bacterium
GCGTCCGCAAAAAGGCCCGAAACTCCCCGCACGGGAGAAAACCTCTCTCAATCCTCCCCACAGAACTGCAGCCACACGGCACCAAAGACCGAATCAGCCCCAGTTGCTAACCTGCCTCAGCGAGAATTGAATTTGCCTGGAACGCTTCCGGAATCTCCGATCGCGCCGTTGGTCACAGTCCACGTCGAAAGAGCAAACGGATCCGAGTGGCGGATGCCGACTGCGGTTCGAAGTGCGGCGGTCATCACGCCCCTTCAAGCAATCCGCCGCCAACAGCCCGCGAGTATGATGGTTCGCACGCTCCGTCCTGCGATCGCATGTAGTCATTGGATGGTCCAGTGAGCGGCACCCGGACGTCGCGCCGGAGGCTCCTCAAGGCAGCCGCACACGAATGGGGTGTCAGTGCCCTAGGGTGTACGTCCCAGAACTCAAGGTTGATCTGGGCCGGACATACGGTCTTCGCTCACCGCTGGGGCTGACAGTAGTCGGTCGGTATCTGGCAGAGTCGGTGTAGGCCCGCTGCCCCTCTCGGTTGCGCTATCCGCCCGCGGCCCTGTTCACCCACCCGATCGGCGAACGAATCCATCACCTAGACACGTGCCCGTCGGCTGCCAAGTCAATGAGTGGCAAGGTAGTCTTTCTCGCCTGGCAGCTTGGAGGTGCGCGGTCGTTCCCCGACGATTGCTCTCCCAACCGTACGTCCTTGGGCCTGTGACTCGGATGCCGTCGAGGCACATCGGTGGGCATGTAGGTAGGGGGAGCCCAGCACTGGTAGGCCATCCTCCGACACGTAAGAGCGACTGCTCAACGGTTGAGGGCTGAAGCCGCCTATCTGGCACCTGACAGCCTGAGTCAGGAACGCGACAAATCGCTAACGCGGCCACCTCAGGCGCCGCCTCGACGGCCCAATCGCGCCTCCAATCCGCTGTATCTAGGTTCAGGTTCCCGGTTCGCCCGGGTCAGGCGTCACCCGCGTCTTGCAAGGGCCGCAGTGACTGTAGCCGACGCGCGAGGATCAGGCTTGGAATGGCGGGCGGCAAGAGCGATGCCGGTCAGCACTGCCGCCAAGCCGGCGACTAGGCGGACTGGCACAGACTCCCCGAAGTAGGCCGAGCTCAAGACCACACCGCTGATGGGGGTGATGAAAGAGAAGGCGATCACAGTGCTCGGCGTGTGGCGTCGGATCAGGTACACCCAAGCCAGCTGGGCCGCAAACCCGATTACCAGGCCCTGGAAGAGCAGGGCAGCCCAGGTCATCCAGTTCTGCTCAGTTCGGTGCATCGGATCCGGGATTAGCAGCCATCCAATCAGGAAGATCGGGAGGGCGCCGAGCAGAGTCCAGAAGACGGCCCTCACGTACTCGACCTTCAGGGACAGCTGCCGGGTGTAGACCATGCGGACCGACAGGAGGGTCGCGGCCGTCAGTACGAGCGAGTTGCCTAGGATGGGATTCGGGGCCAGCCGGCTCTCAGTGCGGGCGGCGAGTATCCAGGCCACGCCGGCGAAGGCGACCGCCAGGCCGACCACGCGTCGCGGTGTGAGCCGGTCGGCCGCGACAGTGAACGCAGAGATCAAGCTAGTAGTGATCGGATATGTGTTGAAGAGGATGGCTAGTAGGACCGGCGAAGTGTAGTCGGCCCCGAACTGGTTGGCACCGATCTGTACGCCGAAGATCACCGCTAGGACGGTCAGGGGCAGAATCTCTCGGCGCTGGGGCCGAAGGCGGATTCCCCTCAGGGCCGCATAGCAGGCTACCCCAATGGTCGCAAACGATATTCTCCAAAACGCCCCAAGCAGTGGGGGCATCGAGAGCAACACGACCTTCATCGCGACCGGGTTGAGGCCCCGGACAATCGTGATTAGCACGCACGCCACGACCGACGCGAGACCCAGCGGCTGGGATACTCTCGGCTGTTGCCGGGCCATGCCTCACCCGGGCGTCGGCAGATTGTCCGGCGAAGCGGTCGCCGGCGCCATCAGGCCGCTCTCAGGCCTTGCTCCATTGGTCGCGAAGGAATCGTGTGCCGTCTAGGGCAATGTCGTCCATCGAGTCGGCCAAGTCCCGCCAAATCGCGGTCGCGGCCGAGAGCTCAGGAATGTGCGAGTTGAAGGACTCGATCGTTAGCCAGCGGTCGTAGCCGATGCCCTTGATCGCGGCCATCACGCCGGCCCAGTCGACGTGTCCGGACCCGGGCGTGCCGCGGTCGTTCTCGCAGGTGTGCACGTGCATCAGGTGCTTCCCGCACGTCGTGTAGGCCTCGGCGACGTCCTTGTCCTCAATGTTCTGGTGAAAGGTGTCCAGCAGGATCCCGATCCTGTCGCAGCTGACTTCGTCGACAAACCGGTACGCATCAAGGGCTGTGTTCAGGAAGTAGGTCTCGAAACGGTTCAGGGGCTCGACGGCCATGGTGACGCCCGCATCCTCGAGGTCGTCGCCGAGCATCTGGTGCATCTCGACGCACCACTTCCATTCGTCCTCTGTGCGGCGATGCCCGGGCAGGTAGCCGACCGGCGAGTGAGTCGGGCCCGCGATCTGGTCCGCACCGGCATCCGCGGCGGTGCGGATTACGTTCTTCCAGTGCTCGAGCGTTCTCTTGCGAACTCCGGGATCGGGACTGATCGGGTTTATGCCCTCGGGATTGATCGAGCAGAAGTGCACGTTCATGGCGTGCGCTTCGCAGGTCCGCCGAACTGCGGTTGTGTCGAGGTCCGACGGCACAAAGACCGGAATCTCGATTCCGTCCACCCCGACTTCCTTAAGTGCGTCGAACGGATACTTGTCAGGCTCGAAGGATCCCGACCAGATCAGTGTGTTGACTCCAAACTTCATGCGTGTTGCCTCCCGGTCGCGAGCCTGCCATTATCCCAGAGCGCACGCGCCCGGTGCGCGGGATGAGACGGACGGTTCTCCGGGCAGCAGTGCGGACGTCCTGCGGGGCTCATCGGTCGTGATGGCGGCCCGCGGCCGGTGTCCAGCCCCGGGCCGAGACTACGCCTCCATTGAGTCCCAAGGCCGACAGGCCGCCGAAGAAGCGCGCGTGCTCGACCTTCATGCACTGGTCCATGACCACTTCGAGCCCAGCGTCCAGAGCTCGCTGCGCCGCCCGCTCGTGCACTATTCCGAACTGCATCCACACAACCTTGGCCCGAATGGCGATCGCTTCGTCAACGATCGCAGGGACATGCTTGGCCGGCCTGAATATGTCCACCACGTCAACCTCTCCAGGTATCGATGTCAGCGAGGGGAAGCACTCACGGTCCAAGATCGTCCGAGCGCCGGGATTCACAGGGATGATGTCGTACCCGCGGTTGGAGAGGTACACGGCTACAAAGTGGCTCGGGCGTAGGGGATTGGCCGAGACGCCGACCATGGCGACCCTTCGATGACTCTTAAGGATCGCCAAGCGGGCCTGAGGCCCGGCTGAGAGGTGGCCCCAGGATTGTCCCGACTGTTCGCCGACAGTGCCGCCGCCCCAGCTGCATACGAGTCCGGCCATCCGTTCGCCCTTCGTCGACTTGCCCTCCGGCGCAATCGTAGCAGCCCGGTTGCCCGCGCCAAGGCTTCCGGAACGCGACCTCAGAGTACCCGCCGGACGTTCCCGATTCGCAGCGTCACCTTGACCCTGTCGAAGTACTCCAGCAGCGGAATAGCGTATTTTCGGCTGACTCCCGCCAGCCTCTTGAACTTCGGCACATCGATCGTTGCACCCTTCATGGGTGCCAGACCCTTCCGAAGGCCTTCAATTGCAATGGTGTGGAACACGAACTCGGAACTCACCCGCACCAGCACGCCTTCCCGCAACAGCGCGGCCAGAATCCTCTCCGTTCGGCGGGCATCTGTCGGGAGCGTTGGCAGGAACTCCTTCAGGGTCGGGACGTGCAAACCTGCTTCCTCGAACGCCTTGATCAGCCTCTTGCGAGCCTCGGCCTCGTCGCGGTCCAGGCGGATGGTGTGGTTCGCGGCGCGCACCAGTTCGCCGTCGGTCGTGAGCGTGCCGGCAGCCTCTAGTCGGCCCAGGATCAGCTCTGCAAAGAATGGCGGCGCGCCGCTGAACTCGCCGCTGCGAAGCTCCTCCACAGGCACACCGGGTTCCAGCGGGTTTCGCTTGTGGTACCGCTCCACGGCTGCCGTGGTCCTGCCCTCTGACTGCCGGATCCGCTGCTCTGAGCAGATCCAGACAGGCGACCGCCGTGCGACGCAGAGATTGCGGCTCGCCCGAGCTATGCGCGCCCACTGCGATTCGCGGCGACCGGTGAGGGCCGTCAGGTCCTTGCCACCGATCCCGAATGGCCGAGACTCGCAAAGGGCCAGCAAGACCTCTTCCTCGCTTCCCGTGCGCATCGACTTCAGGATCTGGAGCGTCCCGTCATCCTTGCGGTGGCGCTTGGCGTGGGCGTCGAGAACTGTTCCGCCCGCGATGGTGACAAGCGGGGAAAACTGCCGGAGGATGAATCGGTCGCCATGGACAGCCGTAATAGGGTTGGCTAGCCGTATCTGGACGTAGCCGGACTCCCCCGAAGCTAGCGCTGCTCGCCGGCCGGACGCGTTCAGGAGGTAGACGCGCGCTGTCGTTTCCGCCGTTCCCAAGTGCACGTGCGCTGGCGCTGTGTGCTTGAGTGGTCTTGCACTCCTGAGCAGCTCGATGTGGGCATCGAACTGCTCAGTCGGAGCGAGTGCGCCCGGAGATGCGATGCACATCCCCCGGCGAATCTCGGCCTTGGCGATGCCCCCGAGGTTCGCCGCGGTGCGCTGTCCCGCCGTCGCCTGTTCCACTGACTCGTCGTGCACCTGCAGCTTGCGGATGCGGGCAGTACGGTTCCCTGGCAGGATCTCCACTGCGTCGTCCACGCTAAGCCGCCCGCTGGCGAGAGTGCCCGTGACGACAGTTCCGAAACCCCGCATTGTGAATGACCGATCGATCGGAAGGCGCAGCAGCCCCTCGGAGGAGTGCGGGGCCACTCGCCTCGCTGCTCTGACCAAGGCCGCTTTCAAATCCGCTAGCCCCTCGCCAGTCGCGCTGCTGACCGGGAGCATTGGCGCGTCCGCCAGGAATGACCCCTCCACGAATTCCTCGACCTCGAGCTTTACGAGCTCAAGGATTTCCCAATCGACGAGATCCACTTTGGTCAGGACGATCAGGCCGTGCTTTACGCCGAGAAGGCGGCAGATCTCGAAGTGCTCGCGAGTCTGAGGCATGACCGACTCATCTGCTGCCACCACGAGCATCACAACGTCGATACCCCCCGCGCCGGCGAGCATGTTCTTGACAAACCGCTCGTGGCCCGGCACGTCCACGAACCCTATCCGCAGGCCAGGCTCGGGCCGCAAGCTCGCGAATCCTAGGTCGATCGTGATGCCGCGCCGCTTTTCTTCTTCCCACCGGTCCGTGTCTGTTCCGGTCAGCGCGCGCACGAGCGAGGTCTTTCCATGGTCGATGTGACCGCTCGTTCCGACGATGACGTTGTGGGTCACGGGTGCCATCCCGGGCTCGCTTCAATGTAGCTTGCGGCTTCCGCGCCATCACAAAGCGCGATGGGCCTCAGCGAGTGCCCAAGCGTGGTCCCGCGTTCGTCCGATAGTCAGCGCTGGCCTCTGCAGTGTCGCCTTGGCCCGGAGGATTGTGGCTGCGGCCTCATATGCCCCACGATCGTCACGGGTTCGGTTGTGGTGCCGACTTCGCCCTTGTGGCTGATGCCGGTCCGCGATCGGCTACGGTCAGGGATCGCTGGAGATCGGCAGTCAAGGCCAACACCTGGCGGCGCTTGCTGTTGATCGACGATGGCAATGTTCGGGTCCAGTACTGCACTATTGGCACGACGGTGGCCTAGAGGTCCTTCAGATCAGAGCGGAGGAGGTCATCCGGCACTCTCTAATGCATCCGGTGCCACCCCGCTTGAGCGTCCGCTTCTACGACTGGCTGGCGCCGCCATTCCGGGGCGATGGTCTCGTGGATGCGGTGCCGCAGGGCATTCTCGCAATCCCGTACCAGGACCTTGACCCAGACCC
>JAJDWM010000745.1 GCA_022825595.1 Bryobacterales bacterium
CCGTGAGCCGAACAACGTATTTCTTCATGAACCCTTCTCCTAGGCCAGGATGGCCTCATGCCCAGTAGATCATAATGAACCCTAAATGTAGCATTGACGGAGCACTAGTGTTGCGGGAAATGACCGGATCCAGCAGGTCCCGCCCTGCCGTGTTGTTGTTCGATACCGGCACTCACAAGACACCTTCACCTCCCGCAGCGCAATGTCTTGCCGACCCACTGAGAAAGTTGTCCCACGAGCATCGGGCACGTGCCTTTTGACCACGCCGACTTGCCACGCCGCCCGCCATGAGGCGAAATGCCCCGGTTAGCGGACGAGTTCCACGGCCCCCGAATCGAGCCAGCAAAGCCGACCGTCGGGCAGCTCGACCCTGCACCATCCCGGTCGCTGCTCGAGAACGCTGAACTCCGCGCCCGCGTGCAACGCCTCCCGAAATGCCGGTTCATAGCTGTGGCTGTCCCCCTGACGCGCGATCGTCTCTGGGATCACCACGACGCCTGCAACCGTGCGTGCCTCGGACATGGCATCGTACGCCAGTGACCCCACCAGCAGCACGATTGTCGCCGCCATCGCCATCGCGATCTCGCGGGGAGCCCATCGCTGCCCGACCAACCGCAGGAGCAGCACGAGCCAAAGCACGACCCAAGCTGTTGCCAGCGTGCGGATGCGGGTCGACCTAGACCAGTCAAAGTGCCAGAACAGCAGTGTCCGAAGCGCCTGCCCACCCGGTTCCGGTTCGAGCTTGTCTTGCCGCTGCGAGCGCGAGAACTCGAGATTCCGCGCGATGTTTCGGTCGGATGGGTTGATGCGTTGCGCCCGCCGATAGTTGAGGATGGCGCGGCCGATGTCCCCCGCAAGAAAGTAGGCATTCCCGAGGTTGTAGTAGAGCTGGGCGGTTCGGATTCCGTGGCCGTCGGTTAGCCTCTCGTACCGTAGCGCAGCACGGCGGTACATTTTCGCCGCCTCGTCCGGGGCCGACGAGCGCAGATCGTTTCCCTGCTGGAACAGCTCGTTGGCCTCCGAGAACGTCACCGCCGCATCCTGTCCAGGAAGGGCAGCCGCCGCCAGGAAGGCGGCGACAGCGAACCATGGTGCGCCCTTGGTCACTTCAGAGCCCCCTCGATCCGCGCCACCGCCGCTTCGGCATCCGATATCAAGGTCTCCAGCCATGACGCGTCCATGTCAACGCCGCCGGCGTAGCGGCTTGCCTCGCACCGGTCGAATACGGATCGCAAAGCGTCAAGAGCGTCTGCACTCATTCTCCTCCCGTCTTGGTCGTCGAGTCGGGCCGCGACGTCTCCGAATGTCCAAGCTCGGGCGATCGATTCCGATCCCTCGAGCAGCGCCCCTAAGTATTCGCGCAGCGCGGCCAGGAGTGCGGCGGCGCCATCCTCGCCTAGGGGGGCCTCTGTGCGGAGCTTAGCGATAGCCCGGCGCCATCGTGCTCTCGGACCTCTCGCGGGCAGCCGGAAGATCCCAGGTGCCCGTCGCCCGACTCTGACCGCCATCACGGCGCACCAGAGAATCGGCGGGACGGCGATAAGGGCCATCGCCAAGGGCGGTGGGCCAAGCGGCCGAAGCCAGGGCGTCCACGGCCCCGACGGCGCTCGCAGCGCGTCGGCGTCGGTGTAGCTGTGCCCGAGGCCCGTCTCGGCCGACTCTACAGCAAGCTGCCGGGGGCCGCCGCTGCCCCCGCCCTCGATGTCCTCGGCGGTGACGATCCGTGACGGTTCCACTGTAATGGGAATGGGCTCGCTCCGCGCAGTGAAATACTCGCCGCGCCTCGGGTCGAAGTAGGGCAGTTCGACTGGAGGGATGGCGCTGACCGCTTCATGTCTAGCCCGAACTGTCTGCGTGAACGTCCGCACATCGCCATTGAGCTCTCCGACCCCCATCTCTTGGGGCACCTTGAAGTTCCTAGCCATCGAAGGCTGGATGTCCAGAGCCGGGAACGCGACCGATGGGAGCAGCTGCGCACCCCGGACCGTCATGGTCAACGTGACTGGCTCGCCCACTTCGACCGCCGTCGGGCTGGCGCTGGCCTCAATCTCAAACTGCCCGATCCAACCATTGAAACGCGCGGGACGGCCTTCGGCAGGTAGCGACCGAACCTCAAGCCGGGGCCGGTTGGAGGGAATCGCGAGCGTCTCCATGGCGCGCCGGCCACCAAACGGGTCAAGGAGGCTCATGCCGAAGAAGTCATCGAACATCCCTCGTCGCTGCTGTCCTCCTCGCTGCATGGCAGCGAACGTTACGGTTGCCGACGGAAGCTCATAGGAGCCCGCCTGCCGGGCCACCAGGACCTTCTGGAACCGGAGCACTGTACAGGAGCGCCCGTCCAGTTCGCCCTGGAACGTCCATCCTTGAGCCCGCCTATCGCCCAGCTGAATGCCGATCAGCTCGTCGGGATCGCGCGCAGACGGCGGAGTGGGCGGATCGGTGATCTCGAAGCGGGCATCAGCGAGCAGCGGCATCGAGAACCCGTATTCTCCGATGTCCCGACCGATGAACCAGTCGACGGTCAGCACGACTGGCTGGCCGACGAATGCCCGTGACTCTGAGAGCCCCAATCGCAGGCGGAAGTCACTGTTCTCTTGCGGCGGCAGCACGCGCAACGCGACGGGCTGAGTCGTCGTGGACTGCCCGCCCGCACTGATCGACAGCGGTGGGATCTGCAACTGGCCGGCTCGACGGGCGGCTAGGCGGTAATTGAGGTTGTACCCGC